>JAJZLD010000340.1 GCA_021803785.1 Pseudomonadota bacterium
CAACAAGCGCAGATCCGCACCCTGGTACTCGCGCAACAGCTCGACGACAGCTACCGCTACGCCTGCCCCTGAACCAAGCGCGTGATCAGGCTTCGCAGCGTTCGAGCGAGAGCGCGGCGAAGCGCGCCTGAAGTGCGGCGAAAGGCAGGTCGCGCCCGATTAGCACGATGCGGTTGTCGCGCTGCTCGCCATGCGCCCATTCGCGACCGTAATCGAAGCCAGCAATGCGATGCACGCCCTGGAAGATCAGCCGGCGTGCCTCGCCGGCGATCGACAGGATGCCCTTGTAGCGCAGCAGGTCGTTGGCATGTGTTTCGATCAGCGATTCCACAAAACCCGACACGGCGTCCAGATCGAGTTCGCCGTCGGCTTCCAGCACCACCGAGCCGATCGAGGCATCGTGACGCGGCGCCTGGATGCCCTCGGCACTGGCGGCACTGCGCACGAAACGATGCACCGGCTTGCGCGGCGGCAGACCACGCTCGTCAAGTGAGAATCCGCCGATGTTCAGCAGATCGCGCCACGCCTCGTCAGCGGTGCCCGCACGCAGCAACGGGGCGCGCACGTTGATGTTGCGCAGGATCGGGAGCAGAGTGCTCGGCGCCGCCGCATCTGCGCAGTCGCCCTTGGTCACCAGCAGGCGATCGGCGTAGGCCACCTGTGCACTGGCAACGCGCTCGCGCTCCAACTGCGATAGCGCATGGCAGGCGTCGACCAGCGTAATGACGCCATCGAGCGCGTAGCGGTCGCGCAAGGTCTCGTCCCAGAAGAAGCTCTGGATCACAGGGCCCGGGTCGGCCAGACCAGTGGTTTCGATGACGAGCCGGTCGAACGCGATCAACCCCATGTCGCGTCGCGCCGCTAGGTCGACCAGCGCGGCGGCGAGTTCGCCCTGCACGCTGCAACAAATGCAGCCGTTCGATAGCTCCACGATGGCGCTGGCGCCAGGGCCAACCAGATCGCCGTCGATACTTTCGGCGCCGAACTCGTTCTCCACCACCGCAATGCGTTGTCCGTGCGGTGCCGCAAGCAAGCGGTTGAGCAGTGTCGTCTTGCCGGCACCGAGAAAGCCGGTAAGCAGGGTGACGGGAATGGGCGTGGTGGTCGGGTTCATGGCGGTTTCCTTTGCGGAGTGCGCGCGGGTCTGCATCGCGGCCGGTGCAGACCCCCGAGCGCTCGGGGGGTGTTCAGCGACTCAGCAACACTTGCCGTTGCCCTTCGCACCGAAGCGGGCGTCCTGACGTTCGCGGAAGAATTCCTCGTAGGTCATTGGCGTCTGCTCAGGATGCGTCAGGCGCATGTGCTGAACGTAGGCGTCGTAGTCGGGCTGGCCCACCATCAGGCGCGCCGCCTGACGGAGGGTTTGCCCCATGCGGGCGAGGTCGCGAAACATCGTTCGCCCGTTGCTGTTACGCAGCGTTGGCCGGCATCGGCTGGTAAGCCGATTCCTGCGCCGTCGGGTGCGTGATGCGGTAGGCGCGCATTGAGGCGCGGATGCCGAACACCAACACGGTGAGCACCACGAAGATGAAGAGGCCGCACAGGCTGGCATCGACATAGTCGTTGAAGATCACCTGCTGCATCTGATCGATGCTCTTCGCCGGTGCCAGCACTTCGCCGCGCTCGGCCGCACCGCTGAACTTGGCGGCATGGGCGAGGAAGCCAACCTTCGGGTTCTCGCTGAAGATCTTCAGCCAGCCGGCGGTCAGGGTGCAGGCAAGCAGCCAGATTGTCGGCACAACCGTGACCCAGGCATAGCGCTCGCGCTTCATCTTCACCAGCACCACCGTTGCAAGGATCAGCGCCACGGCAGCGAGCATCTGGTTCGCCACACCGAACAGCGGCCACAAGGTGTTGATGCCGCCAAGCGGGTCGACCACGCCCTGGTACAGGAAGTAACCCCAAGCCGTCACGCAGAGGCCGGTGGCGAGCAGGTTGGCGACGAGCGACTCCGTGCGTTTGAGCGAGGGCACGAAGGTGCCCAGCAGATCCTGCAGCATGAAGCGGCCCGCACGTGTGCCAGCATCGACTGCGGTCAGGATGAACAGCGCTTCGAAGAGAATCGCAAAGTGATACCAGAAGGCCATCATTGCCTTGCCGCCGACCGCGCCGGAAAGGATCTGCGCCATGCCGACGGCGAGCGTCGGCGCGCCACCGGCACGCGAGATGATGGTCTTCTCGCCGACATCGGCGGCTACCTGCGTGAGCATCTCCGGCGTCACGACGAAGCCCCACTGCGAAATCGCCACCGCGGCGGTTTCCGCAGTCTTGCCAAGCACCGCGGCCGGACTGTTCATTGCGAAGTACACCCCCGGCTCGACGCAAGACGCGGCAACCAGCGCCATGATCGCGACGAAGGATTCCATCAACATACCACCGTAGCCGATGAAGGCAGCGTGCTTCTCGGTTTCAAGCAGCTTCGGCGTGGTGCCGGACGAAATCAGCGCATGGAAGCCGGACACGGCACCGCAGGCGATGGTGATGAAGAGGAAGGGGAACAGCGGGCCTGCCCACACCGGGCCGGTGCCATCGACGAACTTGGTCAGCGCAGGCATCTTCAGATGCGGCGCAACGAACGCGATACCGATCGCCAGCCCCATGATCGTGCCTATCTTGAGGAAGGTGGAGAGGTAGTCACGCGGCGCGAGCAGCAGCCACACCGGCAGCACCGAGGCGATGAAACCGTAGCCGATCAAGAGCCAGGTCAGTTGCTTGCCGTCGAAGGTGAACATCGGGCCCCAGGTCGGGCTCGCCGCCACGTCGCCGCCGAACACGATGGCGGCCATCAGCAGCACGAAGCCAACGATCGAGATCTCGCCGATCTTGCCCGGGCGGATGAAGCGCAGGTAGACCCCCATGAAAAGCGCGATCGGGATCGTCGCCGCTACGGTGAATGCCCCCCAGGGCGAGTCCGTCAGCGCCTTCACCACGATCAGAGCGAGCACCGCGAGGATGATCACCATGATCATGAAGGTACCGAACAGCGCCACCACCCCCGGGATCGGCCCGAGCTCGGACTTGATCAGATCGCCGAGCGAACGGCCATCGCGGCGCGTCGAGATGAACAGCACCATGAAGTCCTGCACCGCGCCGGCGAAGATCACGCCCGCGAGGATCCACAGCATGCCCGGCAGGTAGCCCATCTGCGCTGCAAGCACCGGGCCGACGAGCGGGCCGGCCCCCGCAATGGCCGCGAAGTGGTGGCCGTAGAGCACGTACTTGTTGGTCGGCACATAGTCCAGACCGTCGTTGTGTTTCCAGGCCGGCGTCATGCGCGAGCCATCAACACCGACCACCTTGTTGGCGATGAAGAGGCCGTAGTACCGGTAGCCAATCAGATAGACCGAAACCGCGGCCACCACCACCCACAGGGCGTTGATGGTCTCGCCACGGTTCAGCGCGACAACAGCAAGTGCGGATGCACCGAGCAGGGCAAGTGCGGCCCAACCGAGGTGCTGCAGAAAGCGTTTCATGGTCTCCTCCAGTGCTGGCCCGAACAGCGGCCGCATGGGTTATCGATATCAGCCTAGATCCGGCATTTCAAGCCCTCCGATGGGTTGAAACGCCAGCAGTGGCGCGCAGTTGGGAGTGCTTGGCATACTCACCCAATGGGTGAAGCAAGACGCAAGGCGCTGGCGGCGCGCCAAAGG
>JAJZLD010000341.1 GCA_021803785.1 Pseudomonadota bacterium
GGAAGATCACGCCAAGTTCGCGATGGGGCTGTTCGAGCACCCGCGCGCCCTACGCAGCCTGCAGGCCGAATTCGGCGGCGCGGCCCATCGGGCGGTCGCGCGTGAGGCGGTCGCCAAGTCGGCGACGCTGCTGAAGAACGCCGGTGCATTGCCTTTGGTACGCGGCAAGTCGATCTTCGTTGCCGGCGAATTCGCCGACAACCTGGGCTTCCAGTCCGGCGGCTGGACCTTGCAATGGCAGGGCGTCAGCGGCAACGACGAGATCGTCGGCACCACGCTACTCGCAGGCATCAAAGAGGTCGGAGGCGCCACGACGGCTGTCCGCTTCAAGGAAGACGGCAAGCTCGACGGCCGCGCCGATGTAGGCATCGTGTTTGTCGGCGAACCGCCCTACGCCGAAGGTGTGGGCGACCGAGACATCGACGAGTTGGCGCTCGATCGGCGTGAAGTGAGCACCATCGATGCCATGCGCAGCCGCGTCGACAAACTCGTGCTGGTCGTCGTTGCCGGCCGGCCGCAGTTGCTCGACAAGGTCATCGACAAGGTCGATGCCGTGGTGATGGCCTGGCTACCGGGCAGCGAAGGCGCTGGTCTGGCTGACGTGCTGTTCGGCGACAAACCCTTCACCGGCCGCCTCCCTGTCGGCTGGCCCGCCAGCGCGGCCGGTTATCAACGCGCCGATGTGCCGCTCGACGTGCGGTGCGCGAGTTTGCTGTGGGCTGTGGGCGACGGCCTGGACGTCAGCGGTAAGGCGCTTGGGCCAGGGCAATGTACGCGCTGAGCTCGTGACACGCGTGCCGCCGTGAGGCGGGCGTTCTGCGAGGCAAATGCGCGAGGGTTGAGCAGTGCTCCCGGGAGATCTCTTTGAAGTGTTCCTCCGGCCTTTCTCGAACGCTGGCACTTCGATGCCGACGGTAAGCCCTAGGCCGGAGCTCTGCAGAGCATTGATAACCAGATTGCGCGCATCATTCCATCGAGTGTGCCGGGCTGATGTGTCCGGGCTGCGATATCAAGATCTGGTGATAGGTAAGAGCTATTCATGTGATCGGTACGATCAATTGGATTGATTTTCGCCAAATCCCTAATCTGCATCCCGTCGCACAACACTTTGCTCTCAACCCGAACAACACAGGAGAAACACCATGAGCGCTTCGCTTATCAACACCGAAATCAAGCCCTTTAAGGCCACCGCTTTCCACAACGGCAAATTCGTCGAAGTGTCGGATGCCGATACCAAGGGCAAGTGGTCGGTCTTCTTCTTCTACCCGGCCGACTTCACCTTCGTGTGTCCGACCGAGCTGGGCGACCTGGCCGACAACTACGCCGAGTTCCAGAAGCTGGGCGTTGAGATCTACGGCGTGTCGACCGACACGCACTTCACGCACAAGGCCTGGCACGACACGTCGGAGACCATTGCCAAGATCAAGTATCCGCTGATCGGTGACCCGACCCACCAGCTGTCGCGCAACTTCGGCGTGCTGATCGAAGAAGCTGGCCTCGCCGAGCGTGGCACCTTCGTGGTCGATCCGGCCGGCAAGATCCAGATCATCGAAGTGAACGCCGGCGGTATCGGCCGTAACGCCGAAGAGCTGCTGCGCAAGGTCAAGGCCGCGCAGTACGTGGCCGCTCATCCGGGTGAAGTGTGCCCGGCGAAGTGGAAGGAAGGCGAAGCCACGCTCGCGCCGTCGCTGGACCTCGTCGGCAAGATTTAAACCGCGGTTCTTTCTGCTGCGCGGTCAGATCTCGAGGCTGCGATGCTCTCCGTACCGCATGTACGGCTGCGCTTCTCCCTTCGACCTCTGACCGCTTGCGACGAAAGCACGACGGTTTAAGCCGAAAGAGCCGCCTCGGCGGCTCGCAGTGCAAAGCGGGTTGGAATGCGTGTTTTGCACTGCGAACCACAGAACCCCCCAGCCCTTGCCCGACGCAAGGGCTCGCAAAAAGGAGTGCCTCTATGCTTGAAGCGAACATCAAGGCCCAGTTGAAGGCTTATCTCGAACGACTCGTCCAGCCGATCGAACTGGTCGCCTCGCTCGACGATGGCGCCAAGTCGCGCGAGTTGCACGGCCTGCTCGAAGAAATCGCCAGCTTGTCGGACAAAGTGACCCTGCGGGTGGATGGCAGCAACGCGCGCCGCCCCTCGTTTGGCATCAGCCGCAAGGGCGAAACGCCGCGCGTGCATTTTGCCGGCATCCCGATGGGCCATGAATTCGCTTCGCTGGTGCTCGCACTGCTGCAGGTGAGCGGTTATGCGCCGAAGCTGGAAGAGGGCGTGATTGCGCAGATCAAGGCGATCGAAGGCAAGTTCAGCTTCGAGACCTTCATCTCGCTGTCGTGCCACAACTGCCCGGACGTGGTGCAGGCGCTCAATACCATGGCGGTGCTGAACCCGAATTTTGAAGCGGTGATGATCGACGGCGCGCTGTTCCAGGCCGAGGTCGATGCGCGCCAGATCATGGGCGTGCCCGCGATCTACCTGAACGGTGAGCTGTTCGGCCAGGGCCGCATGGGCATCGAGGAGATCCTCGCCAAGGTCGATACCGGCGCGGCGGCGCGTGAAGCCGAGAAGCTCAACCAGAAGGGCGTGTTCGATGTGCTGGTGGTGGGCGGCGGCCCGGCCGGCGCATCGGCGGCGATCTACGCTGCTCGCAAAGGCCTTCGTACTGGCGTGGTGGCCGAACGTTTCGGCGGTCAGGTGATGGACACGATGGCGATCGAGAACTTCATCTCGGTCAAAGCCACCGATGGCCCCAGGCTCGCCGCAGGGCTGGAGCAGCATGTGCGCGAATACGACGTCGATGTGATGAACCTTCAGCGTGCCGTCGGGCTGGAGCCCGCGGCCACGCCGGGTGGTCTGCACACGGTGAAGCTCGCCTCCGGCGCGACACTGCAGAGCCGTAGCGTGATTCTCTCGACCGGGGCGCGCTGGCGCGAGATGGGTGTGCCGGGTGAGCAGCAGTACAAGACCAAGGGTGTGGCCTTCTGCCCGCACTGCGACGGCCCGCTCTTCAAGGGCAAGCGCGTCGCGGTGATCGGCGGCGGCAACTCCGGCGTGGAGGCTGCGATTGACCTCGCAGGCATCGTCGCCCATGTGACCCTGCTCGAATTTGCCGACACCCTGCGTGCCGACGCGGTGCTGCAGAAGAAGCTGCACAGCCTGCCCAACGTCAAGGTCATCACTTCGGCGCAGACCACCGAAGTGACCGGCGACGGCAACAAGGTCAACGGCCTTTCTTACAAGGATCGCGTTAGCGGCGCAGCGCACCACATCGAACTCGAGGGCATCTTCGTGCAGATCGGCCTGCTGCCGAACACCGACTTCCTCAAGGACGTCGTCAAGCTCTCGGCGCGCGGCGAGATCGAGGTCGACGCCCGCGGCGAGACCTCGGTGCCAGGCGTGTTCGCAGCCGGCGACGCGACGACGGTACCGTACAAGCAGATCATCATCGCGATGGGTGAGGGGGCCAAGGCAAGCCTGGGGGCTTTCGACTATCTGATCAGGTCTTCGGCGCCGGCCTGACTGGCAGCGAGGTTTGCATGGAACAGCCTGCCCGGTGTGAGCCGCGGCGGGCTGTTTGCATTTCTGCACCACTTCGACGCTCAAGGCTCTGTTGATTCCGTTTCTCGACTGGG
>JAJZLD010000342.1 GCA_021803785.1 Pseudomonadota bacterium
TGTCAGATTGTGGTCATGTGATCAACATCTCGTCGATCGGCGTACTGACCAATGCACCGCGGTTCTCGGCCTACGTGGCATCGAAGTCGGCACTCGATTCGTGGACGCGCTGCGCGGCATCGGAATTCGCTGACCGCGGCATCGAGTTCACCACAATCAACATGCCGCTGGTCCGCACGCCAATGATTGCGCCGACCGAGGTGTACAAGGACGTACCGACGCTGGCACCGGAAGACGCCGCGGATCTCGTGGTCGAGGCGATCATCCACAAGCCGGTCCGCATCGCAACACGACTCGGAATCTTCGGTCAGGTGATCCACGCGCTGCTGCCCAAGGCGGCGCAGGCGATCATGAACACCACCTTCCGCATGTTCCCCGACTCCACCGCCGCGCAGGGTGGCACCGGTAGCGGGGAGAAGAAGTCGCTTTCAAGCCCGACGGCAGATCAAATTGCGTTCAGCCAGTTAATGCGCGGCATCCACTTCTGATTGCCTCGCCTCAAGCTAAAACGGCCACCGAAAGGTGGCCGTTTTGCTAATTCGGGAAAGATACGGATCACACCCCTGCCAGTTCCCGCAGCACATGATTGATCACCCGGCGCGAAAAGGTCATGTGGATATGCCCCACGCCGGCCATCGCGACGTTACGCGAGCCGCTCACACCGCAAGGCCCTTGCGGCATGATGAAGTTATCGTGCGCGCTGTAGATCGATACCAAGGGCACCGGAATCGATTTGGGTAACTCACGCAGAAAATCACTGCCTGGCTGCATCTCCCGCGCGCATTCACCAAAACCAAGCCGTGCGATCTCCGTACCGTGATGCGGCGTGCCCAGCGTGATCACCGCCCGCACCGCGCCATCACCGAAGCGCGCAACGTAGTGCCGCGCAACAAGGCCTCCCATCGAATGGCCTATCAGGATGACACGCTCGGCACCCGACTCCAGCAGCACCTCATCGACACGGCGTGCGAGTTGCTTTGAAAAACTGCTAATACTCGCCCCTGGGGGTTCCAGATTCACGGTCACCACCGGCCAGCCCGCCCGCCGCAAGGCCGCATGCAGACGGACCCAGGTGCCACGATTGCAGCGGTAGCCATGGATCAGAACGATCGGCGTACGCCCCAGCCTGCGGCCTTCGATGCGATCGCGCGGAATCCATCTGCGCTCGAACGGCATGAAAACGACGGACATCAGTACGAAAGCGGCAAACTCCTTGAACACCAGCACTACGCTTGCCAGTGGCTCCAGGCGTAAGCCATCGGGAGGCGCCGCCCCCCAAACGATCGAACAAATGAAGGTGACACCAATAATCAACGCGCGTACGGCCAGCATGCCCCCGAGCAAGAGCAACGGAACGCTCGCATAGCCCCATCCCCAGAACGACATGCCATAGACCGCAATGCCAAGCCAGATCAGGACTTCGATCATCAACGCAAAACGAAGCTGCAACGCGATCATTCGGGCAACACCCCAAGAGACACGAGAACATCTGCATGGTACCTCCGCCGAGCGCTCGTCGATTAGGGCCGCCGCCCTACTGCAGTCAGACGCGATTGCTATCATTCGATCCATGGACGGCAACAAACGTGACATTTCCGAACGCCTGATCCGGCACATGAACGCCGCCAGCGCGCTGCGCGCGCGCGAACGCGACGACGAAGCGTGGCGGCGCGATCGACACGCGCTGCGGGCATGGCAGGCTAACCGGCTTGCGCATACCCATGCTGATTTGTTGGCGAGTGAGCGCTACCGTCCTGCAGCCGAGTTCTTCCTGAACGAACTGTATGGGCCAAAGGACTTCGCGGAACGTGATGCCGCGCTTGCGCGGGTGCAGCCGATGCTGTCGCGCTTCCTGCCCTGCTCCGCTCTCGAAACGATTTGCAGCGCGGTTGAACTCGACGCCCTATCGGAAACGCTCGATGCGGCGATGGTTGACGCCTTACGCGACGGTGCTGCGGACACCCCCATCGACGATGCCCGCTACGCGGCCGCCTACCGGCAAGTTGGGCGCCGCGCCGATCGCAACCGGCAGATCGCCTTGATTCGGCATATTGGTGAGGCGCTCGACGAGCTAACGCATCACCCCATGATCCGCGGCATGTTGCACCTGATGGGCCCGCCGGCTCGTGCAGTGGGCCTTGGCGCGCTACATACCTTCCTCGTGCGCGGTTTTGAGGCCTTTGCCCACATGGAGGGTGCCGGCCAGTTTCTCGACAGCATCATTGAGCGCGAGCAAGCGCTATCGGATCAGATTTTCGAGGCTACGACAAACGCGAGGCGATAAACACAAACACCCCGCCGCAGCGGGGTGTTTTGATCAAGCCAAATATCAAAACCGCTCGATCACGCCAGCAATGCCCTGACCACTGCCGATACACATCGTGAACAAACCTTACGCCTGCCGGTTCGAAGCAGTTCGCAGATTGCCTGGACGATCAGGATTGCCTCGGTTGCCCCGATCGGGCGCCCCAAGGCGACCGCGCCACCGTTCCCGTTGACCTTGGCCGAGCGGAGCACACGCGTCACACACAGCGCCTGCGCGACAAAGGCCCCATTGGACTCGCCTTCAACCGCCAGCCCAGCCGGCAATCCCGACCAGCAGGATCACGACCAGGAACAGAACCAGTGTGCGCCGGATCAGGCCAACGGCGCTGTACATGAAATCCACATCCGCATCGTCGCCGGTGCCCAGCTCCGGCCGTTCGACGACTTCCCCCGCGTTGTGGATCGGGTTGCCAAGCCGAACACCAATGGCGCCGGCTCCGGCGGCCAGCAGCACGCCTTCGACCTTGTCGTGCCAGAGCGCGGCCTGCGTGCGCCAGCAATAAATCGCGTCTTCGAAATCCCCCATGATCGAGAACGCCACGGCGGTAATCCGCGCGGGCAGCCAGTCGATCAGTTCAAAGGCGCGGCGAGCGAAGCGACCAAACTCAGTAAAGCCCGGCTCGCGCCCCTCGGCCCACAAGTACGCAAAGCGCTCGGACAACCGATACAGCACCACCCCGCTCGGCCCCGGGAACAGCAGGAACATCGGGAACAGCGCGAACACCTGACGGTGGCCCACGATCAAACCTTTTTCGATCGCCAGCCGGGCAACCTCGGACGGCGGCGTGCGGTCGTGGCGACCGCCGCGCCAATCAGCCAGCAGGCTGCGTGCGCGCTCGATGTCCTGCGCGCGCAGGGAGGCGTGGATTCGCCCGTAGAAGTGGCTGTGCTGGCGATACCCCATGCCGAAATACAGCACGACCACGTTGAACACGATCGCTGCGATCGGCTGGACAAAGAACAGCGCGGCGTAGATCAGCGCCGTGGCAACGCTCGGCACCAGCACGGCAATGCACCACGCAATCGTGCCGTGGCGCGCCTGGCCATCGTTGAGGCGGTCTTCGAGCAGATGAGCGAGCGCCTCGACCGGCTCCTCGACGAAACGACGCCAAGGCAAGGGGCGGAGCTGTTCGAGCAAGATGGCAAGAAGGAGCGAAAGCAGCGTCATGTGGGATATTTGAGGTTTGTGTGCGTCAAGTTGTGCAAAAGGGTTGATCAGGTATTCGGTTGATTCCGGGTTGCCGTGGTCGGCGCGCGGGGCGTAGCCCGGAGCGCCGACCACGGCGGCGGCCATCAGGCGGC
>JAJZLD010000343.1 GCA_021803785.1 Pseudomonadota bacterium
GCGATGTTGTTGCCACGGTAGCGCACCGCCAACGCGGTGCGGTTGAGGCGCGCGCCATCGCAGGCGGCGCATTCGGTTTCGGGCTCGACCTCCTCGTCTTCGCCCGCTTCGCCTTCGTAGCGCAGGCCGGTGAATTCGGCCGCAGTGGCGTCACCCTCGGGGTCACGCATCGCATCGCGCAGCCACTTGGGCAGCGTGTGGCCGGTACCCATGCAGTCAGGACACCAGCCGTGCTTGGAGTTATACGAGAACAACCGCGGGTCGAGTTCCGGGAAGCTGGTGCCGCAGGACGGACACGCACGCTTGGTGGAGAACACGACAACCTGTTCGTCATCAATCAGATGCAGCACGCCCTTGCCAAACTCCAGCGCCTTGGCGAGCGCATCGCGCAGCTCGGCTTCGTTGCGGGCGCCGACTTTCAGCGTGGCGACCGGCAACTCGATGATGTGTTCCTTGAAGCGGTCGAGCCGCGGCCAAGGCTTAGTGGGCAGCAAGTCGCCATCCACCCGCAGCTGGGTGTAGCCCTTGCCGGCGGCCCACTTTGCAAGGTCGGTGTAGAGGCCCTTGCGGTTGATGACGAGCGGCGCGGCCAGCATGACCTCGCGGCCCTTGTAGTCGCGCAGCAGGCGCGCGGCGATGGCGTCGGGCGATTGCGGCTCGATCGCGCAGTCGCAGTCGGGGCAGTGCTGGGTGCCCAGCTTCACGAACATCAGGCGCAGGAAGTGGTGGATTTCGGTGAGCGTGCCCACCGTGCTCTTGCGCCCGCCACGGCTGGTGCGCTGCTCGATCGCCACGGTGGGCGGAATGCCGTGGATGGCGTCGACATCCGGTTTTGAGGCCGGCTGCACGAACTGCCGCGCATAGGCGTTGAGGGATTCGAGGTAGCGACGCTGGCCTTCGGCGAAGACGATGTCAAAGGCGAGCGTGGACTTGCCCGAGCCCGACACGCCAGTGACGACGGTGAAGCGGCGGTGCGGAATCTCGACCGAGACGTTCTTGAGGTTGTGCTCGCGCGCACGCACCACACCGATGGCGTCGCGCCGCGCGGGCAGGTAGCGGCGCTTCGGTTCGGCGACAAGGCGGGCGCTAGTGTCGTTGGCCGCCACAGCGGGCGCTACGCGCGTGGCCTTGCCGTCGGTCTTGGCGAGCTGCGCCGGCGCGGTGAGGCGCACCAGATAATCGGCCAGCGCGCGGCCGGTGTGGGTATCGGCCTGCTGCAGAGCGGCCGGGGTGCCTTCAAAGACGATGGCACCGCCGCCGTCGCCTCCCTCGGGGCCAAGGTCCACCACCCAGTCGGCGGCGGCGATCACGTCGAGGTTGTGCTCGATCACCAGCACCGAGTGGCCCGCATCGACCAGCTTGGAGAGCGCACGCAGCAGCTTGGCGACGTCGTCGAAATGCAGGCCGGTGGTGGGTTCGTCGAAAAGGAACAGCAGGTGCTCTTTCGCCGGGCTTTTCTTCTTCGACGCGCCCTTGCGGTGCAGCGCCTCGGCGGTCTGCGCAAGATGGCCGGCAAGCTTGAGGCGCTGCGCCTCGCCGCCGGAGAGCGTGGGCACCGGCTGGCCGAGCGTGAGGTAGTCCAGCCCCACGTCGACGAGCGGCTGCAGCGCGCGCGCGAGTTCGCCGTCCTTCGAGAAGAAGTCCAGCGCTTCGGCCACCGTCATGTCGAGCACGTCAGCGATCGACCTGCCTTCGAGCTTCACCTCCATGACTTCTGCGCGGAAGCGGCGGCCGTCGCAGTCCGGGCAGCGGATGTAGACGTCGGAGAGGAACTGCATCTCGACGTGCTCGAAGCCGTTGCCGCCGCAGGTGGGGCAGCGGCCGTCGCCGGCGTTGAAGGAGAAGGTGCCGGCGGTGTAGCCGCGCTGCGCCGCTTCCGGCAGCGCGGCGTAGCGCTTGCGGATGCTGTCGAAGGCGCCGACGTAGCTGGCCGGGTTGGAGCGCGTGGTCTTGCCGATCTGCGTCTGGTCGACCATGACGACGCCGGTGATTTCTTCCAGCCCGTCGATGGCGTCGAAGGCGCCCGGCGCTTCGGTGGCTTCGCCGAAGTGCTTCTGCAGCGCGGGGTAGAGCACATCCTGGATCAGCGTGGACTTGCCCGAGCCCGACACGCCGGTGACGGCGATGAAGCGGTGCAGTGGCAGCGCGAGGTCTACGCCACGCAGGTTGTTGGCGCGCGCACCACGCAGCGTGAGGCGCGGCGTCCAGTCGGCGACTTCGCGCGGTGTGAGGCCGGCATCGACGCGGCGGTGGCCGCCGAGGTACTGGGCGGTGAGCGTATCAGTGCGGGCACGCAGTTCGTCCGGCGAGCCCCAGAACACGATCTCGCCGCCCTGCTTGCCAGGGCCAGGGCCGATGTCGAGGATGCGGTCGGCGGCGAACATCACCGCCGGGTCGTGCTCGACGACGATCAGCGAATTACCCGCGTCGCGCAGGCGGTGCATGACGCCGTTGATGCGGTCCATGTCGCGCGGGTGCAGGCCGATCGAGGGTTCGTCGAGCACGAAGAGCGTGTTCACCAACGAGGTGCCCAGCGCGGTGGTGAGGTTGATGCGCTGCACCTCGCCGCCGGACAGCGTACGGCTCTGGCGGTCCAGCGTGAGGTACGAGAGCCCTACGTCGCAGAGGAAGCCGAGGCGGCTGCGGATCTCACCCATCAGCTGCTCGGTCGCTTGATCGAGTGCGCCGGGCAGCACGAGGGTATCGAAAAACTGTTTGGCGCGCGCGATTGGCAGCTGCATCACGTCCTGCACATTGAGGCCAGGCAGCGTGTCGAAGATCTCGGCCCGCATCGTCACCCCGTGCGGGCGGAAGCGGCGCAGGTTCGGCGCCAGCGCGCGATCCGCTTCTTCGCGGCTGCCGACACGCCACAGCAGCGGCTCAGTCTTGAGCCGCGCGCCGCCGCACACGGTGCAAGGCGTGTAGGCGCGGTAGCGCGACAGCAGCACCCGGATGTGCATCTTGTAGGCCTTGGTCTCCAGCCAGTCGAAGAAGTGGCGCACGCCATACCACTTGCCGGGCCATGACTTGTCCCAACTCACCCAGCCCTCGTCGCCCTCGAAGACCCAGCGGCGGTGCTCCTCGGGCAGGTCGCGCCAGGGGATGTCCATCGCCACACCGCGCTTTTTGGCGAACTTGGCGAGGTCGGTCTGGCATTCCTGGTAGCTCTCGGTCTGCCAGGGCTTGATCGCGCCGTCCTTCAGAGACTTGGATTCGTCAGGGATGATCAGGCCCGGGTCAATGCCGATCACGCGGCCGAAACCACGGCAGGCTTCGCAGGCGCCGACCGCACTGTTGAACGAGAAGTGCGCCGGTGTGGGGTCGGCGTAGTGGATGTCGCAGTCGGCGCAGTGCAGGTCGCTGGAGAACTTCCAGACCGGCTTCGTGCCATCACTCACCTCGCCGCCAACATGCACCTCGACACGGCCGTTGGCCAGGCGCAACGCCGCCTCCAGCGCCTCGGCCAGACGCGCCGGTTCGGCGTTGGAAAAGCGGAAGCGATCCACCACCACCGCCATCGTGCGCTCGCCCACCGGCTGCATCCGCGCATAACCCTGCGCTTCGAGCGCGGCGCGGATCTCGGCCTCGCTGAAGTTGGCCGGAATCGCCACCGGC
>JAJZLD010000344.1 GCA_021803785.1 Pseudomonadota bacterium
GTCCTGCATCACGCCGCCGCACGCATCTGCACCCTCTTCACGCATCAACCGCAAGGTGTCGTCCGCCGCATCGCGCGTATGCACGATCAGCGGCCTGCCACAGGCACGGGCTGCGCGGATATGTTGTCGAAAACGTTCGCGCTGCCATTCCGGCTTGTCCTTGTGCCAGTAGTAGTCGAGCCCGGTCTCGCCAATCGCCACGACCTTCGGATGCTGTGCGAGTGATTGCAGACGCGCGGCGTCCGGATCTTCACCCTCGGTGTGTTCCGGGTGCACGCCCACGGAGCAGAACACGTTGGGGCGCGCCTCCGCAATCGCGAGTACCCCCGGGAGGCGTTCGATGCTGACGCCCGCACAAAGCGCGTGCGTGACGCTCGCCTGTTGCATATCGGCAAACAACTTCTCGCCAAGGTCAACAAGATCAGAGAAATCGATGTGACAGTGTGAATCTACAAACATGGCTATCCAGGCGCGATACGAGAAGCTGGCGACCGCCCCCAGACAATCGAGGCGGCACGACGCGGCGCGAACGCCAAATCAGATGGTGTGGGTGGGGCGATTCGAGCCGATATGCGCGCCGAGCACTTGCTCGATCTTGGCGCGAACGGTCGAGCCGCTCTCGTCGTCGGAAAACTGCACGCCGACGCCTTGCGTACGACCGGCTTGGGCGTTGGGCGGCGTACACCAGACAACTTTGCCTTTGACCGGCAGCTTGGCCGGATCATCCATCAACTGCAGCAGCATGAAGACTTCGTCGCCCAGGCCATAGGTCTTGTTGGTCGGGATGAACAAGCCGCCATTGCGGATGAAAGGCATGTAGGCCGCGAACAGTGCAGACTTGGAGTTGATGCTGAGCGACAGCACCGCTGGGCGCGCAATGGTCGATGGCTTGGGCGTACTCATGCGGTTCTCCCAGTAGCGAGGCGGCGACAGTATCGCAGCAGGATGTCTTCGAGCAGCAAGCGTGCGTTGAGCGGGTGCGCCGCCACGCGGCGCAGGTTCAGTCCGTCATTGTAGCAACCGAGCGCTTCTTCGGCGCTCCAGCCGCGCGTCAGCCCACGCAAAGCGGATTCTGCATCGGCGAAATATCGAATCGGCGCACCGCTGGCTGCTGCAGCAAGGTCGGCATACCAACGCAACAACCAGTCTGCCAGGCGCGACATGTCGAATGCGGCCGCCTGAGCATCCTTGCTTCGCAGCCAGGTATCCCATGTGCCGGCAAGTTCGACGGGGTCACGTTGTGGCAAGGTGGTAATGTCCTTGACGAAGCGAACGCGACACGCCGCAAGTGGGCCGGATGAAATCTCCTTGGCGGCAACCGGCATACCGCCAGCAAAGCCGAGCCAGGTCGCCGAATCCTTAACCCCCTGCGCCGCGAGCCAAGCCGACGCCTGAGCAGCGTCCGGGGCTGGGAAATCCCAACGTTGCGCGCGACTGCGAATGGTCGGGAGCAGCCGATCCGGCGCGCGCGTGATCAGAAGGAACAGTACGCCAACCGGCGGCTCTTCAAGCAACTTAAGAAGCCCATTTGCGGTCACGGCGTTCATGGCCTCCGCGGGGTCTACCAGCGCCACGCGGCGATCGTCACGATGCCCCTTGCGGGTGAGCGAATCCTGGAGCTGCCGGATCTGCTCCACCCTGATCTGGCGTGACTTGGCACTTTCCTTGTCAGTCTCGCTGGCCTCATCGGCGGCCTCATCCGCCTCCGGCACGAGGCGGAAGAAATCCGGGTGGGTACCGGCTGCGAGCCAGGTGCAGGCTTCACACTCACCGCAAGGGAATCCCTCTGCGCCGGGCCGATCGCACAGCCGCGCAGCGGCAACCGCCTCGGCGAACTGGCGCTTGCCGCCACCCGGGGGGCCGGCCAGCAACAAGGCGTGGTGGCCGCGTTCGCCCGCGGCGGCCAAACGTGTCCACAGCGTTTGATGCCAGGGAAGAATCATGCGAAGAAACGCTCCTGGATGACTGCTTTCACCTCTCGCTGAATGTCATCCGGCGTCCGGGTGGCATCCAGCACATGGAAGCGCGCGGAACAGTCACGAGCGCGCGCAAGGTAGGCGGCACGCACGCGCGCAAAGAAGTCGGCTTGCTCGCGTTCGAAGCGGTCGCCTTCGCTGCGGCTTGCCGCCATACGCGCGGTGGCGATCGCCGGATCCAGATCAAACAGGAAAGTCAGATCCGGCTGGCGATGTGGATGCACCCATTGCTCAAGCACGGCAAACTTCTCCGCGGCGAGGCCACGCCCGCCCACTTGGTAGGCGTACGTCGCGTCCGAGAAGCGATCGCAGACGACCCACTGCCCGGCAGACAGCGCCGGCTCGATCTTGGCGGCCAGATGTTCCCGCCTCGCGGCGAACATCACTAGCGCCTCCGTCTCAAGATGCATCGGTTCATGCAGCGCCAGTTCACGCAGTTTTTCGGCCAACGGAGTACCACCTGGCTCCCGCGTCTGCACGACCTGGATGCCTCGGCCAGCGATCAATGCCACCGCTGCTGCGATCTGGGTGCTCTTGCCGGCACCGTCTATGCCTTCAAAGGTGATGAAACGTCCGCTCATCGGTTGTTGCCCTTGCGTTTCTGATAGCGCGCGACGGCGCGATTATGTTCGTCCAAGGTTCGGGAGAATTCACTCGACCCATCGCCACGTGCCACGAAATACAGGTAGGGCGTGCGCGGCGGGTGCAAGGCCGCAGCCAGCGCTGCCTTACTCGGCATCGCAATCGGTGTCGGCGGCAAGCCGCGACGGGTGTAGGTGTTGTACGGCGTATCGGCCTGCAGATCGGCTTTGCGCAGGTTGCCGTCGAAATTCGGGCCGAGGCCATAGATCACCGAGGGATCCGTCTGCAACGGCATACCGATCCGCAGACGATTGTAGAAAACCGACGCAATGCGAGGCCTGTCCTCTGCGATACCGGTTTCCTTTTCGATCAGCGAGGCCATGATCAGCGCCTCGTAAGGTGAGCTGACAGGCAGATCCGGATCCCGCTTCGGCCACGCACCATCAAGATGGCGAGCCATCGCGCGCTGAGCACGCGCGAGCAGCGCAAGATCGCTGCCGCCCTTGGCATAAAAGTAGGTATCCGGCATGAACAAACCTTCGGCGTTGCGGGCGCTGACACCCAGGCGCGCAAGCACGTCCTGGTCACTCAGTTTCGCCGTATCGGCTTTGAGCCCCGGCAGGCGAGCCAGCTCTTCGCGCAATCGGCGGAACGTCCAGCCATCGACGAGCACAAACTCGCCTTGCGACGCGTCACCTCGAACCAGCTTCTGCAATAAGGTCCACGGTGTCACGCCCTCCAGGATCTCGTAGCTGCCTGCCTTCACTCGCGACGCGTGGCCGCTGGCGCGAGCCAGGGCTTCGAACAGCCATGGATTGATATCCACCCCGGACGCGGCGACCTGACGCGCCACCTGACGCATCGAACTGCCCTGCTCAATCTCGATCTCCAAAGGCGAGGAACGCAGCGCAAGCGGCATATTTGCCCCCCACGCCAACACCAGCGCGAAGATCAGGCCAAGGAACGTGACAGCAAGCAACAAACGACGGAAGAAAAGGCGCATCAAGGGAACCGCGTGGCGGGGTGGATATCAATCCATGGCTG
>JAJZLD010000033.1 GCA_021803785.1 Pseudomonadota bacterium
CGCCAGGCGTGTGCGCAACGACACGCGTAATGCGCGGTGAAGGGCGTCTGGATGTGGATCAGGTCGGCGTGCTGCGCGGCGGCCATCACCGCACGCCGCGCCCGAAAGGGGGCGACGAAGCGGTCTTCCGGGTCCATCGGCACGCGCCAGCCGGGCAGGCGCGTGATGCCGGGCTCGCCGTTTTCATCTTCGTAGCGCGGCACCACCAGTTGCACGTCCACGCCGTGCTCGGCCAGACCGCGACGGTGGGTGTCGATCGCGGTCGACACGCCATTCACGCGCGGGAAAAACACATCGGACACCATCAGCACGCGCATCAATCAGGCTTTCTCAAGAAGTTCGGGGCTGGGCAGGGCGGCCGTTGCGGCACCGCGCCAGATCACCAGTTCAAGGCGGCCGTCGAGGTGTTCGACGATGCCGGTGCAGGAGTCCACCCAGTCGCCACAATTCACATAGGTCAGACCATCGACCTCGCGAATCGCGGCCCAGTGGATATGGCCGCAGATCACGCCGTCGAGCTTGCGGTCGCGCGCCGCGTGGATCACCGATTCCTCGAAATCGAAGATGAACTGCAGCGCCGTCTTGACCCGACGCTTGGCGTAGCCGGCAAGCGACCAGTAGCCGGCCCAGCCGAGTCTGCGACGAACCCATGACAGGACGATGTTGAGGCGCACCAGCAGCGTGTAGGACATGTCGCCGAGCACCGCGACCCAGCGGTGATAGCGGGTGACCTGATCGAACTCGTCACCATGCACGAGCAGGAAGCGGCGGCCGTCTGCGGTGGTGTGCACATGTTCGTGTTCGACGCGGATGTCGCCGAATACGGTGCCGCAGTAGTCGCGCAGCGCCTCGTCGTGGTTGCCGGGTATGAAGACGATCTCTTCGCCATGGCGGGCGCGCCGCAGCAGCTTCTGTACCACGGTGTTCTGCGCCGCGCTCCAGTGAATGCTGCGGCTCATCGCCCAGAAATCGATGATGTCGCCGATCAGGAACACTTTGTCGGCGGGGTGTTCGCGCAGGAAGTCGAGCAGTTGCTCGGCTTGGCAGGCGCGGGTTCCGAGGTGGATGTCGGATAGAAAGAGAGTTCTCACGCGCGGCATGGCGGCGGATCTTCCGGGCCGCGTGTTGCAGGGCCATGACGATCTCACGCCACTTCGATGACGCCGTTGCCCGACGCGTGGCGCCGATGCTGCGGCTTTCCGGCGAGGCTGCGCGCGCTTCGCTACAATCGCAGTCCGACTGCTGCAATGCTCACGAACCCACCATGAATCAGGATCAACTCAAGCAACTCGTCGCACAGGCTGCGGCGGACTATGTCGCGGCCAACGCTCCGGAGGGCTGCGTCTTGGGCGTCGGCACCGGCTCGACGGCCAACCTCTTCATCGACGCGCTGGCGCCGATCAAATCGCGCTTTGTCGGTGCGGTGGCGAGTTCCGAAGCCAGCCGCGTGCGGCTGGAGGGCTTGGGGATCCGCGTGCTGGATCTCAATGAGGTCACCGAGATTCCGATCTATGTCGATGGCGCCGATGAGGTGGATCCGGGGCTCAACGCGATCAAGGGCGGCGGCGCAGCGCTGACGCGCGAGAAGATCGTTGCGGCCGTGGCGCGCGAGTTCGTTTGCATCGCCGACGCGAGCAAGAAGGTCAGCGTGCTCGGCAAGTTCCCGCTGCCGGTGGAGGTGATCCCGATGGCGCGCGAACATGTGGCGCGCGAACTGCGCAAGCTGGGCGGCGATCCGCGCTGGCGTGAGGGTGTGGTGACCGATAACGGCAATGTCATCCTGGACGTGCATGGTCTCTCCATTACCGATCCGGCCGCGCTGGAAAGCACGATTGACCACATCACTGGTGTCGTCACGAGCGGCTTGTTTGCCCGTCGTGGTATCGATCTCCTGCTGATCAGTAGCCCGAGCGGTGTCGAGCGACTGTCACGCAGTTGAAATCTTGGGTGCGTAACCTCTCCGGGTTATGCGTGAAAGGATTGAGGCATGACCGAACACACTTCCAAGCAGTTCGACCTTGAGCTGGAAAGCATCCGCACCCGCGTGATGCAGATGGGCGGACTCGTAGAACAACAGATTTCGCGCGCGATCGAAGGTCTGATCGATGGCAATCAGGATCTGATCGAGCGAGTGATCGAGGACGATCATCGGGTCAACGCCCTCGAAATGGATCTCGACGAAGCCTGCTCGCAGGTCATCGCGAAGCGTCAGCCGGCGGCGATCGATCTGCGTCTGATCTTCGCGGTGCTCAAGGCGATTACCGATCTGGAACGCATCGGCGACGAAGCGAAGAAGATCGCGAAGATGGCGAAGGCGATTCATGGCGGCGCGCTGGCGGTGCCGCGGGTGCAGCTGTCGCATATGTCCGAGATGGCGATCAACGAACTGCGTCAGGCGCTCGACGCCTTCGCTCGCCTTGATACCGATGCCGCTGACGAGGTGGTGCGTTCGGACAAACTGATCGACGCTGAGTTCAAGGGCGTGATGCGCCAAGTCATCACTTTCATGATGGAAGACCCGCGCACGATTTCGGGCGGTATCGACATCATCTTCGTCGCCAAGGCGCTCGAACGCATTGGCGACCACGCGAAGAACATGGCGCAGTACGTGTTCTACATGGCGCGCGGTGAAGATGTGCGTCATGCGAAGTCGGTTGCTGGCTGATATTCGCCGGCGCAAAAGAAAAGGGCGGCTGTGGCCGCCCTTTTTCATTACGGGCTATGTCAGACGACCCAACTGATGCCTGCTTCGTCGCCGTCATCGTCGCCGTATGGGTCGGCCAGTTCATGTTCGTGCAGTTCGGCGCGGCGCATCGCGCGTGCCAGCTCGGCATCGCTGATGCGCAAGACCGGGTCGTTTGCCGCGGGGCCGCGATTCGGCACCGGCAGGGGGGAAAAACAGATCATTTTGGGGCCTCGTGTCGTGTGTGTGCGCCCCCACCATAGGCGCCGAGTGTTGCAGGCGCGTTTCATGCTAGAAGGTGCTGCGGGTCTGTCTGTGATGCTTCTCCTTTTGCAGCGCAGCGGAATCCATGACAATGGAAAGCTAGGCTTTCAAAGGAACGCTCAATGATTTTCGTGACTGGTGGCGCCGGCTACATCGGCTCCCACACCTGCGTCGAACTGCTGCAGGCAGGATACGACGTCACCGTTTTCGACAACTTCAGCAATAGCCACCCTGAGGCGCTCGCGCGTGTCGAGCGTATCACCGGTCGTACGCTGCGCCACCTGCGCGGCGACATCCGCGACCGCGCTGCACTCGTGGCTGCATTGCGTGAGTCGGGCGCTGAGGCGGTGATCCACTTCGCCGGTCTGAAGGCGGTTGGCGAATCGGTCGAGAAACCGCTCAGCTACTACGACAACAACGTTGTCGGCACGCTACGTCTTCTCGAGGCAATGGCCGAATGCCAGGTCAAGTCGCTGGTGTTCAGCTCATCGGCCACCGTGTATGGCGATCCGCAGCGCCTGCCACTGACTGAGGATCATCCGCTGTCGGCCACCAATCCCTACGGCCGCACCAAGCTGGTGATTGAAGACATGTTGCGCGATTTGGAGCGCAGCGATCCGTCTTGGCGGATTGCGATCCTGCGTTACTTCAATCCTGTTGGCGCGCACGAGAGCGGCCTGATTGGTGAGGATCCACAGGGCATCCCGAACAACCTGATGCCGTTCGTCGCGCAGGTGGCGATCGGCCGGCGTGAGTTCCTCAATGTGTGGGGCAACGACTACCCGACGCCGGACGGCACCGGCGTGCGCGATTACATCCATGTGGTCGATCTCGCTCAAGGTCATCTTCGCGCGCTTGAGCGGCTGCGCCGCGAGCCGGGTTGCTTGGCGGTCAATCTTGGCACCGGTCACGGCTACAGCGTGCTCGACATGGTGGCTGCATTTGAGCGCGGCAGCGGCCGTAAGGTTGCTTACCGCATTGCGCCGCGCCGTGCGGGTGACGTCGCCGCCTGCTATGCGGACCCCACGCTGGCCGCCGAACTATTGGGTTGGCGCGCGACGCGCGACCTTGACGCTATGTGCGCTGATACCTGGCGTTGGCAGCAGAAGAATCCCCATGGCTATGCGACCCACGCAGATGGCGTCGCCTCCCCCGCGTAAGGAAAACAAGCGTGACGATTCAACCCGTAATTCTGTCGGGCGGCTCCGGCACTCGACTCTGGCCGGCCTCCCGTGAGCAGTATCCGAAGCAGTTGCTGGCGCTGACCGGCACCGACACGCTGCTGCAGGCGACTGCACGCCGGCTGGATGGCTTTGAGGCCGCCGTGGCGCCTGACACCATCATCGTCAGCAACGAGGAATACCGCTTTGTGATCGCCGAGCAGTTGCGTCAGCTTGGCAAGCGCGGCCGCATCGTGCTGGAGCCGGCGGGCCGCAATACCGCGCCCGCACTGACGCTGGCGGCGCTGCTCGCAGCGCGTGATGGCGCCGACCCGGTGCTGCTCGTGATGCCGGCTGACCATGTGATTCCAGACGTCGCGCGTTTCCAGGCCGCGATCGCGGAGGGCGCGGGCCTTGCTGCGAACAGTGCATTCGTCACCTTTGGTATCGTGCCCGATCGAGCCGAAACCGGCTACGGCTACATCCGTACCGGCGATGGCGTCCCTGGCGCGGCCAGCGCACGGGCGATCGATGCGTTCGTCGAGAAGCCGGATGCGGCAACAGCCGCAAAATATGTTGCTGCCGGCGACTATCTTTGGAACAGCGGCATCTTCATGATGAAAGCCTCACGCTGGCTGGCTGCGATCGAGCGTTTCAACCATGAAATGGCCGCTGCGTGCCGCCGCGCGATGGACAACGCAACTGACGACGCCGACTTCGTGCGCGCCGACAAGGCGGCTTTTCTGACTTCACCGTCCGACTCAATCGACTACGCGGTGATGGAAAAGTTGCCTTCCGCTCCCGAACTCGGCCGTGGCGTTGTGGTCCCGATGGCCGCCGGTTGGTCCGACGTCGGTGCCTGGGATGCGCTGTGGCAAGTCTGTGAGAAGGACGCAGCCGGCAACGTTAGTCGCGGCGACGTGATGTTCGAGTCCAGCGAAGACACGATGGTGATGGCCGAATCGCGCCTGGTTGCTGCGCTCGGTCTCAAGGACATGGTGGTGATCGAGACCCCCGACGCGGTGATGGTGGCGCACAAGCGCAACACGCAAGACGTCAAGAAGATCGTCGCACGCCTGAAGGCAGAAGGTCGCTCGCAGGCAAAGATCCACCGGAAGGTGTTCCGGCCGTGGGGTTGGTATGACTCGATCGACCATGGCGAGCGCTTCCAGGTCAAACGCATCGTCGTGAATCCGGGTGCGAAGCTTTCGCTGCAGATGCATCATCACCGTGCTGAGCACTGGATTGTCGTCAAGGGCACGGCCGAGGTGACCAACGGCGATCAGGTCTTCCTGTTGACCGAAAACCAGTCCACCTACATCCCGCTCGGACATACGCATCGCCTGGCCAACCCGGGCAAGGTACCGCTTGAGATCATCGAAGTGCAGTCCGGCTCCTATCTGGGCGAAGACGACATCGTGCGTTTCGAGGACACCTACGGGCGTTGAGACCGACTGCCGCCGCATCGCGCGGCAGTAATGAAAAAGGGCCGCGTAAGCGGCCCTTTGTTGTGTGTTTGAAATGCGCGTCAGACGACGGCTTCTTCCTTCTTCTTCGGCTGAATGATGAACTGCTCGCGTTTGACGCCCAGCCACTTTGCCAGTGGGGCTGCGACGAGCACCGAGGAGTAGATGCCGAACAGGATGCCGATCGTCAGCGCGAGCGCGAAGTAGAACAGCGTCGGGCCTCCGAACACCAGCATCGACAACACCATCATTTCGGTCGAGCCGTGGGTGATTATCGTCCGCGAGATCGTTGAAGTGATCGCGTGGTCGATCACTTCCTCGACCGACAGCCCGCGCTTGCGGCTGTTTCGGAAGGTCTCGCGCACACGGTCGAACACAACCACCGATTCGTTCACCGAATAGCCCAGCACGGCGAGCACCGCAGCGAGCACCGGTAGCGAGAATTCCCACTGAAAGAAGGCAAAGAAGCCCAGGATGATCACGACGTCGTGCAGGTTGGCGACGATTGCGCTGACTGCAAGGCGCCACTCGAAGCGCACCGCGAGATAGGCGACGATGCCGGCCACCACCAGCAGCAGTGCAAGGCCACCGTCGGATGCGAGTTCTTTGCCGACCTGTGGGCCGACGAATTCCACCCGGCGCAATTCGGCTGCAGGTCCGTCAACCTTCGCCAATGTGGCTTTCACGCGCTCCGAGATCTGCGCGCTTGACTCGCCTTCGCGGTTCGGCAGGCGGATCATGACGTCGAGCGAGCTGCCGAAGTTCTGCACCTGAAAGTCGACGAAGCCGTCCTTGCTCAAGGCCTTGCGGATCTGCTCTAGCTGCGGCGCGGTAGCGTAATGCACCTCTAGCACCGTGCCGCCGGTGAATTCGATCGAAAAGTGCAGGCCGCGTGTCGCGAGGAAGAATATGGCCGCAATGAATGTGATCAGCGAGATGACGTTGAAAATCAACGCATGCCGCATGAACGGGATGTCTTTCTTGATGCGGAAGAATTCCATGTTGGCTTCCGTTATGAAACAGGATTCAAAGACGGGCGGCCGTGGCCGCCCGCGTGTTGTTGCTTACTGTTGGGTGGTAGCAGCGGGGCGCCAGACTTGGCCAATTGCGATCGACTGCAGCTTGCGACGGCCGCCGTAGATGAAATTGGTGACCATGCGCGACACCAGTACTGAACTGAACATCGAGGTCAGGATGCCAAGGCAATGCACCACCGCGAAGCCGCGCACCGGGCCGCTGCCAAAGATCAGCAGTGCGATACCAGCAATCAGCGTCGTGACGTTGGAGTCGAGGATCGTGCCGAAGGCGCGTTCGTAACCCGCGGCGATTGCGGCCTGCGGTGTAGAACCGTTACGCAGTTCTTCGCGAATCCGTTCGTTGATCAGCACGTTCGCGTCAATCGCCATACCCAGCGTGAAGGCGATCGCCGCAATACCAGGCAGGGTCAGGGTTGCCTGCAGCAAGGACAGCAAGGCCAGCAGCAGCAGCAGGTTCGATCCGAGTGCGATCACCGATACCAGACCGAACACCCTGTAGTAGATCACCATGAAGATCGCGATGGCGATGAAGCCCCACATCGTGGACTTGAAGCCCTTGGCGATGTTGTCGGCACCTAGGCTCGGGCCGATCGTGCGTTCCTCGATGATCTCCATCGGCGCTGCCAGCGAGCCAGAGCGGATCAGGATCGCCAGGCTTGTCGTCTCCTCCGGCGAGAACTGGCCGGTGATCTGGAAGCGGTTGCCGAACTCGCCCTGAATCGTGGCAACCGAGATCGCCTCGCCCTTGCCGCGTTCATACAGGATGATCGCCATGCGCTTGCCAATGTTGTCGCGCGTGACGTCGCGCATGATGCGGCCACCGGCAGCGTCTAGGCTGACTGCAACAGCGGGTTGCTGGTTGCTGTCGAAGGTGGCATCGGCGCCGTTGAAGCGGTCGCCCGTCAGTACGATCTGCTTCTTCACTGCAACCGGGATCACAGAACCATCACGGCGACGCTCAGGAATCACATCCACGCCGACGCTGCTGCCACTTTGCGTGGCGGCTTCGTCGACCATGCGCACTTCCAGTGTTGCGGTGCGGCCGATCAGCGATTTCGCTTTGGCAACGTCCTGCACACCCGGCAACTGCACAACGATGCGGTCCGCGCCCTGTTGCTGGATCACTGGTTCGGCCACGCCGAGTTCGTTGATCCGGTTGTGCAGGGTGACGATGTTCTGCTTGATCGCGTCTTCCTGGATGCGGCGCTTGGCCTGTTCGGTCAATGTGCCGACGATCAGTTGCTCATCGCCTTCGGTCTTGTCGACCAGTTGCAGATCGGGCAGGCGATCGCGAATTACGTTGCGTGCCTTGTCGCGGGTCGCGACGTCGCGGAAGCGGACAACCAGCGATTCGCCGTCACGCACGATACCGCCGTGGCGGATGTCTTTCTCGCGCAGCATGGTGCGTATGTCGCCGGTTGTCGAGTCGAGGCGCTTCGTGATCGCGCCCTTCATGTCCACCTGCAGCAAGAAGTGAACGCCACCGCGCAGATCGAGACCGAGGTACATCGGCAGCGCATGGATCGCGGTGAGCCATTTCGGGCTCGCCGACAGCAGGTTCAGCGCAACCGTATAGCCAGGGTCTTTCGGATCCGGGTTGAAGGCGTGCTCCAGCGCATCCTTCGCTTTGATCTGCGCGTCGGTGCTGCCAAGACGGACGCGAACCGAGTTGTTGTCGAAGAACACGCCTTCATGGCTGATGCGTGCGTCGGACAGCGCTTTTTCGGCAATCGCAAGTGCGGATTCGGTCAGGCGGATCGTCGACTTTGCGCTCGATACCTGCACTGCAGGCACTTCGCCGAAGTAGTTGGGCAGCGTGTAAATGATGCCGAACAGCAGAACCGCCAGAATCAGGAGGTTCTTCCAAAGGGGGTAACGGTTCATGGTTTGTGACCGAACGAGGGGGCGGGCGGCGGACGGCTCAGGCCGCACCGCCGATGAATTGATCAGGCGCTCTTCAGCGTGCCCTTGGGCAGAACCGTGGCCACGGCGGCCTTCTGAACCAGCACTTCGACGCCATCGGCGATCTCGACGCGAACATAGCTTTCGCCGACGCTCGCCACTTTGCCCGCGACGCCGCCTTGGGTCATGACTTCATCGCCCTTCTGCAGTGATTCAAGGATAGCCTTGTGTTCCTTGGCCTTCTTCATCTGTGGGCGAATCATCAGGAACCACAGGATGCCGAACATCAGGATCAGCGGCAGCAGGCCCATGATGCCGCCGGTCGGGTCAGCCGTGGCACCTGCAGTTTGGGCATAGGCGTTGGAAATCAGCACGTTACACTCCGATGAATGGATTTATTCACAAACCGCCGAGTATAGCAGCGCGCAGCGTCGTGCCCGGGGCGCAGTCCGGGCCGAACGCGCGGCTTTTGCGCGGCGTCAGTCAATGCCGCGGGCGCGGCGGGCGTGGAAATCGGCAACAAATGCGTTGAAGCGGTCTGCGTCGATTGCCTCGCGCATTTCGCGCATCAGTTGCTGGTAATAGTGCAGGTTGTGGATCGTCATCAGGCGCGGGCCCAGCATTTCGGTCGCACGATCCAGGTGATGCAGGTAGGCGCGCGAGAAGTGCCGGCAGGTGTAGCAGCTGCAGGCCTCGTCGAGCGGCCGCGGGTCGTTGCGGTGCTTGGCGTTGCGGATCTTGAGGTTGCCCCATTGCGTGAATAGCCAGCCGTTGCGGGCGTTGCGGGTCGGCATCACGCAGTCGAACATGTCGATGCCGCGCGACACGCCGTACACCAGGTCCTCCGGCGTGCCAACGCCCATCAGGTAGCGCGGCTTGTCGGTCGGAAGCTTTGGTGTGGTGTGCGTCAGGATGCGCTCCATCTCTTCCTTGGGTTCGCCGACCGACAGACCGCCGATGGCAAAACCATGGAAGCCGATATCCGCAAGCCCCGCCAGCGATTCGTCGCGCAGGTCTTCATGCATGCCGCCCTGCACGATGCCGAACAAAGCGTTGGGGTTCTCCAGTCGATCGAATTCGTCGCGCGAGCGGCGCGCCCAGCGCATCGACAGGCGCATGGACGTAGCGGCGGTGGCGTGATCGGCGGGGTAGGGCGTGCATTCGTCGAAGATCATCACGATGTCGGAGTTCAGTCCGCGCTGGATGCGCATCGATTCCTCCGGCGTCAGCATCAGTTTCGCACCGTCGATTGGTGACGAGAAGCGCACGCCCTCTTCGGTGATCTTGCGCAACGCCCCGAGCGAGAAGACCTGGAATCCGCCCGAGTCGGTCAGGATCGGCTTGCGCCAACCCATGAAGTCGTGCAACCCGCCAAAAGTCTTCATGACCTCCATGCCGGGGCGCAGCCACAGGTGGAAGGTGTTGCCGAGGCAGATCTGTGCGCCGATGTCGTCGAGCTCGTGCGGGCTCATCGCCTTGACTGTGCCGTAGGTGCCGACCGGCATGAACACCGGCGTGTCCACCACGCCATGGTTGAGTTGCAGGCGGCCGCGGCGGGCGCCGTCGGACGTGCGCAGAAGATCGAATTTCATGTGGAAGCCTTGTCGAGCAGCATGGCATCGCCATAGCTGAAGAATCGGTAGCGGTTTGCGATGGCGTGTGCGTAGGCGTTGCGGATCGCATCGAGGCCCGCGAAGGCGGATACGAGCATCAGCAGCGTCGAGCGTGGTAGGTGGAAGTTGGTGATGAGGCGGTCGGCGACGCGGAACTGGAAGCCCGGCGTGATGAATATGTCGGTCTCTTCCGCGCCAGCCTTCAATTCGCCACCGCGCGCCGCTGATTCGAGTGCACGCAGGCTTGTTGTGCCGACGCACACAACGCGGCCGCCGGCTGCACGGGTTGCCGTGATCGCGGCAACGGTGTCTTCCGGGATCACGTACCACTCCCGGTGCATAACATGGTCTTCGATGCGCTCGACGCGCACCGGCTGGAACGTACCGGCGCCGACGTGCAAGGTCACCGCTGCGGTCTTGACCCCACGCGCTGCCAACTGATCGAACACCGTCTGATCGAAGTGAAGCCCTGCGGTCGGTGCGGCGACCGATCCAAGGTGCCGTGCATAGACCGTCTGATAGCGTGCCTCGTCTGCTTCGGCCGCGGCGCGGTCGATGTAAGGCGGCAGTGGCAGACGGCCGTGGCGCTCGATCAATTCAATGACCGTCGCGTCCTGCGGAAAGCGCAGATGAAAGAACTCGCCCACGCGGCCGAGCACTTCCACATCGAAGGCGTCCATCAAGGTCATGCGGCTGCCGGGCTTGGGCGACTTGCTGGCACGCACCATGGCCAGTGCTTCATGATCACCAAGTGGGCGTTCGATCAGCACCTCCACTTCGCCGCCGGTTGACTTTCGCCCATACAAACGTGCGTGCAGCACACGACTGTCGTTGAAAACCAACAGATCGCCGGCCGCGAGAAGGCTTGGCAGATCCCTGAAACTCAGATCCTCAAGGGTGTCCCGACCAACTCGCAGCAGGCGACTGGCGCTGCGCTCGGCCAAAGGGGCCTGCGCGATCAGTGTCGGCGGCAGGTCGAAGTCAAACTCTGAAACAGTTAACGGCATGAGCTTTGCTTGATGAGGGGGCGGTTTTCCGGGATAATGACGCACTTTCCGCGCCGGGATGGCGGAATCGGTAGACGCAGCGGATTCAAAATCCGCCGGTGGTAACACTGTGAGGGTTCGAGTCCCTCTCCCGGCACCACTTCACGACGCTTGAAATCTCAGGGGCCGCCCCCAGATATGCGTCGAACCCCTGATTTTATTGAGTCCCATGGCTGCAGGCAAACCAAACGCCCGGCGTCGCACCGCTTTTGCCGTGCTGGCGCTCGCAATGGCCGGAGTCGGTTCCCTGCCGGAAACCGCTCACGCCACCGTTCGCGGTCGTATCAACTATGGTGATGGCATGGCGCTGCCACCGCAGGCCGTGATCGACATCGAGCTGGCCGACATTTCCAAGTCTGGCGCGCCCGCCCAGGTGCTTGCGCGCATGCGGCTGTCGGCTGAAGAGGAAGGGCCGATCCCATTCGAGATCTCCGTGCCGTCCGCACGAATCGACCAGCAGCGCACCTACGTGCTGTCGGCTCGGATCTCCTACGGCGGCAAATTGCTCTATACCAACACCACGACTCATCGCGTCCTGACTCAGGGCGCGCCAATCAAGGTTGATCTGCGCGTCGAGCGCGTCGCGGCCTGATTGGTCTCCACTGTGTCGGATCCGCTGCACGGGCGGGGCCGACATCAGCGCGGCACGTCTTCGAACCAGTTGAGCCGCTCGCGCAAGCCCACAACCTCGCCGATGATCAGCAGGGCCGGAGGCTTCAGGCCGGCTTGCGCTACTCTCCGAGGCAGATCCTCGAGCGTGCCGACGATGGTGCGTTGCGTCGCCAGCGTTGCATGGCGTACCGCGGCGGCAGGAGTGCTGGCAGCGAGCCCATGCGCCATCAGTTGCGCACTGATAACTGGTAGTGCGCCGATTCCCATGTAGATAACGATCGTCTGGTTCGGGCGCGCCAGCGCCGGCCAGTCGAGATCGCAGCTGCCGTCATGAAAATGGCCGGTTGCGAATATGCAGGTACGCGCCACCTCCCGATGCGTCAGCGGTATCCCCGAGAACGCGGCGGCTCCGCTTGCGGCCGTTACACCCGGTACGACCTCAAACGGAATGCCGGAACCGATCAGTTCCAGGATTTCCTCCCCGCCGCGCCCGAAGATGAAAGGATCGCCGCCCTTGAGCCGCACAACACGCTTGCCTGTCTGAGCGAGGCGCACCAAGAGCGTGTTGATCGACGCCTGTGGCAGCGTGTGATTGCCGGCTTCTTTGCCGACATAGATCTTCTCTGCGTCAGCCCGGATCAGCGCCATTACGCCATCCCCGACCAAGTGGTCATAGACCACGGCGTCCGCTTGACCGAGCATGCGTGCAGCGCGCACCGTCAGCAGATCGGCTTCACCGGGGCCCGCGCCAATTAAGTAGACCTTGCCGGCCTGAATCGGAGGTTGGAGTGCGCCCATGCAGTCGTGACTCGTACGCTTGAATTGTGGCCGAGTGTAGCACCGAGACCCCATTCGCCTGCCCACGCCGCAGCGTCTGAGCGAACTTGGGTGCGTTACAACGGGGACACGCCTATAATCCGCGCCACTTTTATTGCAGGGCAGCACCGGGCGCTCGTTGGCCCGCTCCATCCAACATGCAGAACACCCCAAACGACCCCCACGCCGGGCAGCAATCCTCCGGTCGCCTTGCGGCACTCACGGTCGCTGCCATCGGCGTGGTGTTCGGGGACATTGGTACAAGCCCCCTGTACACGATGAAAGAGGTGTTTGGCTCACACGGGCTGGAGCCTTCACACGCCAACGTGCTCGGGATTCTGTCGCTGGTTTTCTGGGCCCTGATCATTGTCGTGGCTCTGAAGTACGTTGTCTTCATCATGCGGGCCGACAACCGCGGCGAGGGCGGCATCATGGCCCTCATGGCGCTCGCCCAGCGCACCGCCGCCAAGGACCCCCGCGCTCTGTCGTGGTTGACGGCGGCCGGCCTGTTCGGGGCGGCACTGTTTTACGGCGACGGAGTGATCACGCCGGCGATCTCGGTGCTTTCCGCGGTCGAAGGTGTGGCCGTAACGCAGCCCGCATTTGCGCCATTGATCCTGCCCTTGTCGCTTCTGATCATTGTGTTGCTGTTCGCGTTCCAGAGCAAAGGAACGGCGAGCGTGGGCGCACTTTTCGGCCCGATCATGATCATCTGGTTCATTACGCTTGGCGTGCTCGGGCTGATCAAGATCATCGAGATGCCAAGCGTCCTGCTAGCGCTCAATCCGTTGTACACCTTTCAGTTTTTCGCGGAGCACCGGCTTCACGGCTTCCTTGTATTGGGTTCGGTCGTGCTGGCGGTGACTGGCGCCGAGGCGCTGTATGCGGACATGGGCCATTTTGGCCGCAAGCCGATCAAGCTCGCCTGGTTCGGCCTGGTCTTGCCATGCATCTACCTGAACTATCTTGGTCAGGGTGCGCTGCTGGTGTCGGATCCGGCGGCGGCACGCAATCCGTTCTTCCTGCTCGCGCCGTCCTGGATGCTCTATCCGATGGTCGGGCTTGCAACATTAGCCGCGATCATTGCTTCGCAGGCGGTCATCTCCGGCGCTTTTTCGCTGACTCGCCAGGCGATGCAACTCGGCTACTGCCCGCGCTTTAGTTTGATTCATACCTCGGCGCGCGAAATCGGCCAGGTCTATGTGCCGGGGGTCAACTGGGGGCTGCTCTGCGCGGTGCTCGCGCTGGTCATTGGCTTCAAGTCGTCGAGTGCCCTGGCGTCGGCCTACGGCATCGCGGTCACCCTGACGATGCTGATCGATACCGTGCTGGCTTTCATCGTGGTGCGCAGTCTGTGGGGATGGTCGGGCTTGCAGGGCGGGCTCTTCCTTGCCGGGTTCCTGATCGTCGATCTCGCCTTCGTTTCAGCCTGCTCGGTCAAAATTTTCGACGGCGGTTGGTTCCCGCTCACCATGGGGCTGGGCGTGTTCCTGCTGCTGGCAACCTGGCGCCGTGGCCGTCAGATCGTTGCGGAGCGCACCCGCACCGATACGATACCGCTTGAGCTGTTCATTCAGTCGCTGTTTCACTCGCCACCGCAACGCGTCTCGGGCACGGGCATTTTCATGACGACCAACCCGGACGGCGTACCGCGCGCGCTGCTTCACAACTTGTTGCATAACAAAGTGCTGCACGAGCGCGTCGTGCTGCTGACTGTGGTGACTGAAGATGTTCCCTTCGTCCCCGAAATCGACCGCGTATGGGTCGAGCATCTCGACTACGGCTTCATGCGCATTTCGGTGCACTACGGCTTCAAGGATGATCCGGATATCCCGGCAGCCTTGATCCAGGCGCAGAGCCAAGGTTTTGAGTTCGAGATGATGGAAACCTCGTTCTTCCTCGGCCGTGAGAAGCTTATCCCGCGCATCAAGGGCGTCATGCCGATGTGGCGCGAGCGCCTTTTTATTTTCATGTTCCGAAACTCCGGCAGTGCGGCAGACTTTTTCAGGATTCCAGCCAACCGGGTGGTGGAATTCGGAACACAAGTCGAACTGTGACGCTGCGCACATGGGCGTGCGTTTTCTTTTTGCGAAATGTTGTTAAGTGTTTGTTTTGTATAAATAAACAAGCAGTTTGACGGCTTTGTCGGCTGTGACGTCCTTCACGCCCATGTACTGAGCGCTCGGGTATCGTCGGTCCCATTAGAGCAATTGCGCGTTGCCCGCCGGGCAGGGCGGCGTAGCGCAAGGGTGGGACACCATGTTTCGACTTTTTAATCACTACGTACCGGCCAACGCGTTTGCGCAGGTGCTCTTAGATAGCCTGCTGCTGTTTGCCGGGATTCTCGTTGCGGCGACCATGCAGCTCAGTGGCGGTTTTGCGCTCGTAGAAGCGCTGGCGCCGTCGGCCTTGGTGTTCGCCGTCATCATGATTGCGCTCAACAGCGCGCTGGGCCTCTACCGCGGCGGTCCGACCTCCAGTTTGTACGACACGCTGGCCCGCATCCTGTTGTCGCTGCTTGCCAGCATCCCGATAGCCTATGCCGTTTTCCGCATCCTGCCATGGGGTGGTTTCGATCAGCAGCGCGGTGAGCTGACGGTCGTTCTGCTGTTGGGGGCGATCCTAGCTTTGCGCGGGTTTGTTGTCGGCGCTGCCGGCGAACCGCTCCTTCGCCGCCGCATTCTGGTTATCGGAACCGGCGATGAAGCGGCCGCGGTTGATCAGAGTCTGCGCAATCAGAGCGCCCGTGCCCTGCAGGTTGTTGGTTTCTATCCCGCCGTCAACAATGATGACGTGGTTGTCTCAAGCCACCGGATCCTGGCGGCGAATGCTTCTCTGCTCGAGGCCGTGCGGACGCACGATGTGAACGAAATCATCGTGGCCGTCCGCGAACGCCGCGGGGGCTCAATGTCGCTCAAGCAGTTGCTTGACTGCAAGCTCGCGGGCGTCAAGGTGCTCGACCTCTCGTCGTTCTACGAACGCGTGCGTGGGCAGGTGCGGATTGATGCACTCAAAGCCAGTTGGTTGATTTACGGTGACGGGTTCCGTCAAGGCTGGCTCCGTTCCGCAATCAAGCGTACGTTCGACTTGGTTGTGGGGGCAGTCATGCTGGTGCTGGCTCTGCCGGTCATGGTGCTGACGGCGATTGCGATCGCGGTTGAGTCTGGTTTCCCGATCTTCTACACGCAGGAGCGCGTAGGGCGTGGCGGTCGCGTTTTTCACGTGATCAAGTTCCGCAGCATGCGCACCGACGCCGAGAAAGATGGCAAGCCGCGGTGGGCTTCTGCCCGTGACGATCGGGTCACGCGGGTTGGCAGGATCATTCGCAAGACCCGCATTGATGAACTTCCGCAACTGCCGAATGTGCCGGAGGACTATGTCCACC
>JAJZLD010000345.1 GCA_021803785.1 Pseudomonadota bacterium
ATGGCTGCCGCCGTGGTCGGCGCTCCGGGCTACGCCCCGCGCGCCGACCACGGCAACCCGGAATCAACCGAATACCTGATCAACCCTTTTGCACAACTTGACGCACACAAACCGAGCGTCATTGACGGTCGATCCGTCAGGCGCCAGTTGGCGTGATGACGAAACACCGCTGCGCTGACGATAGTCCTCGTGTCGGCCGCCCCATTTAAGCGAGGTCAACAGTCAGATGTAAGACCTGACTCAATCGCAAGGCGCATTGCGCTACATCTTCGCGACCGGCGCCCCGGTCGGTGCCGTGGATGGCGCCGCGTCGCCTTTGAGCCTGTGGGCGTCTGCCGGGAGGAAACTCTCCAAGCTAGACCCTCTGCTCGCGGAATGCGAAGCGAAACTGCGCCGCCGCGCCGCGCGGCCGCGGCAAGCGCATGGGCGATCAGTGCGCGCTTCATCTTAGTGCTCCGTTCGTTTGTAGGGCGGCAGATCGCGGTGCCAGTGCGCGGTGGCGTCGCGCAACTTGAGCCAGCGCTGCGTCAGACTGATCCCTAGCGCGAGCAGCGTCGGGCCAAGGAAAAGTCCAACGAGACCAAACGCCAGCACGCCGCCGAACACCCCGAGCACCGCGACCAGCAGCGGCAGGCTCGAAGTGCGCGCGATCAGCAGTGGCTTGACGATGTTGTCGACCGAGCTGATCGCGAGCACGCCGTACAACACCATGAAAATCGCCCAACCCAACTCGCCACGGTCGTAGAGCCACAGCGCCGCGCCCCCCCACACCAGGGGCGGACCAACCGGCACCATCGACAGCAGGAAGACCAGCGAGGCCAGCAACACCGGCGCGGGGACGCCAGCGATCGTGAAGCCGAGCGCCGCGACAAGCGCCTGGGCGAGCGCGGTGCCAACCATGCCCAGCATCACGCCGAATACCGTTTTCTGTGCCGTGGTGAGCAGCTCGCGGCCCGTCTCGCCGTAGAGTCGTTCGACCATGCGTTCGATTGCGTCACGCAGCACCAGGCCATCGCGGTACAGGAAGAACAGTACGAACACGGCCAGAGATACCTGTACGACCCCCACACCGAGCGCAGCGATGACCTTCAAACCGAATGCACGCGCTGGCTCCATCAGCTTCTGCCCGAGGCCGACCATGGCTTCGCGGCTGCTCAGGAGTGCCTGCAGGTAGCTTGCCAACGAGTCACCCAGCAGCGGCAGGCTACGCACCCATTGCGGTACTTGCAGCGGGCCGTTTTCCAGACGCAGCCGAATCAGGCCGAACAGCCACTGGAGCCCGTCCGCCGCCGAACTGGAGACCACCACCACCGGCAGCACGATCGCCAGCACGCAGGCGCTACACATCACGGCCGCCGCCACCGCGCGCCGACCGCGCAGCACGGAGAGCACGCGCGCGTAGAGCGGCCAGGTCGACAGCGCCACCACCGTGGCGAACAGGATCGTGACGATGAAGGGAGCAAGCACAAGCCAGCAGCCGGCAACAAGGCCGATTGTCAGCGCGAGCTGCGCGAAGTTTTCAAAACGCTGGGCGGGATGTATGGACATGGGCTCACCGGCCGGGGGTAAGCGTCGATCTTACCGGCCGCAGCGACGTAACGCGCAGGGCTCAGTCAAGTTCGCGCACGCCAGCGGTGCCGTCCGGGTTGCGACGCGCATGGTCGAGCGCCGCTTCGGCACTAACCATCAAGGCGTCGGTCGTCGACTCACTGCGCACGGAACAGGCGACCCCGGCACAGGCGGCGATCTCGATGTCGAGGTTGCCGAGCTCGAGCGGACTGAGACTGATCTCCAGCACGATGTCGCGCGCGAGCCCGGCACCGATCTCCGGCCCGGCATCGGGCATCACCACGATGTAACCCTTGCCACTCCATCGTGCGAGCAGGCAGCCGCGCGGCATCACGTTGCGGATGCAGGTGGTAACGTGGCGCAGCACCGCATCGCCCACATCGTGTCCATACCAGTCGTTGAACTGGCGGAAGTTATCCAGATCCACCCGCACCACGGTCGTCGGCCGACCCTCTGGTGCATTGCGCTCGAGCGCCGCTTCGATCGCCTCGTCGGCGGCAAGGCGGTTGGGCAGGCCGGTCAGCAAGTCTTCACGGCGAGCGCTCTCGCGCAAGCGTTCAAGCGCGCGCTCGCCGAGCAGCATCATGCTCATCAGGATGCCAAGCACAAGCGTGATCATCAGCACCATCAGCAGCAAGGGCTGCAAGGGCGAGTCGGTATAGAAGCGGTCGAAGTCGTCGCGGAACACCCAAACCGACACGACGCGCAAGGCAAGGGTCGCGGCCAGCACACCGAGGGTAACGATCAAGCCCAGGGTCACGAGCGAGCGGCGCCGGCGCAGGCTGCAATACAGTTCCCACAAGGTCAGCAAGACCGTGATCAAGAGTCCGACGCTGACGACCGCGACACGCCCGATCAAACTGGGCGTCGCGAAGGTGTACCAGACCGACGCGATGAAGCTGCACGCCAGCACCGCGCCGATATAGGGCAGGCGCGAGCGACGATCGATCAGGCGACAGAGCCCGACGTGGATCAGCCCCTGACTGGCGAGCGCGCCAAAGTTGCCCAGCACGATCGCGAGCGACGACCACCCCGGCCCGAGCACACGCAGCGCACTCGCTGCGGAACCACACGCGAGCATCAGGCAGGCCCACGCAATCGGGCGCGCACCGCGCATGAGCGGATCGAAACCACGAATGAAGACGCTCAGCATCAGCCCCATGCTTAGCGCGACCAGCGTGGTGGCAAAGAGAATCGACGTAAGGTCAAGCATCGCTGGCCACCGTTTCGCGCTGCGGCAACCAGCGCGAAAGCACCTCCCGCAGGGTCTTGAGCACCACCGGTTTGGCGAGGAAGTCATCCATGCCGGCAGCAACGCACTGCGCACGGTTCTCGGCGAAGGCGTTGGCGGTCAACGCGACGATCGGTACGCGTTCGCGACCGAGTGAGGCCTCCCATTCCCGGATGCGCCGCGTCGCGGCGAAGCCGTCGAGCACAGGCATTTGGCAGTCCATCAGGATCAGATCCGGAGAGCAACCCTGTGCGAGCAGGTCTGCCGCCTGCAGTCCGTCGCTGGCAATCATCACGCGATAGTGCCGATGCAGCAGCATCGTCTCGATCACCTTGGCGTTGGTCGGACTGTCTTCCACCACCAGGATGAGTGGTGCCTCGCCCTCACCATCTGAATGCGGCAGCGACTGCAGTGCAGAGCACAGCGCCGGGCTGGAGGCCGCCGCCGCCCCATGCGATCGCGCCTTGATGCGGAACCAGAAGCAGGCGCCCTCGCCGGGCTCGCTCTTCACGCCCACATCGCCATCCATCAGCAGCGCAAGACTGCGCACGATGGAAAGCCCCAGTCCGCTGCCACCTGCCGAACGGGTGGCCGCGGTGTCGACCTGACTGAACGGCTGAAACAGCATGCCAAGTTTGTCCGGTGCGATGCCGATGCCGCAGTCGGTCACCGCAAAGCGCAATTGCACGGTATCGGACTCACGCGACAGCACTTCGCCCTCGACGCGAATCACACCGCGGACACTGAACTTGATCGCGTTGCTGATCAGGTTCGAGAGCATCTGA
>JAJZLD010000346.1 GCA_021803785.1 Pseudomonadota bacterium
GTCAACCGCCCATAGTGGATGCGCGGTTCGCTGGTGATATCCAGCACAAGATAACCGAGGTGATGGTTGAGCTGGGCAACAGGAAACAGACACATCACCTCAAAACCGCTGCCGCGAAATAACGCATCCGGCACCAAGTGCGTTGCCGGGAACGACGCTGCACCGTCAAGTCTCTGGCGAACGCCATCAATTACCGAAAAAATCAGGTGCGCACTGCGCGGCGTTTCGCTATGGCGGATGCCATCGAACGAGACAGGCGCATCGTAAAGGCCGATATAACAGCTGCGTTGGCCAAGCCGTGCGATCGCGTTTTCGATCAGGTCCAGGGTCTGATCGATTTCAAAGCTGGACACACGCGCACGAAGCTGGCCGGTGAACTGCGTGTCATTGAACTTGGAGGCGAACGCGATCCTGAGCTGGTCAAGCGCATAGGCGTTAGAGATCAGGATTTGCCCGTTTTGCAAACGCTCACCATAGCGTTGCAGTTCCTGCCGCGTCATCGAACTGTCGGCGAACAAGTGCCGGTACATCACCAACAGCAGCGCCTGCAGGGTGCTGAGGTCACCCTGTTGCGCAAGGCAAGCCTCGGCAACATCGCTCACGCACGCCTCAAACCGCCTAGCGTCCTCGTCGAACAGGGACCGATGCAGGCGCGCGATGTGCTGACGATATTCCTCCCGGTACTCGTTCTGAACGACGGCAGCGTTGAGCATCTGTTCGACCACCGAATCATCGGCATTCGTCGCTGCGGCCACGCCCAGCATCGCAGGCGGCGACAAACGATCGCTGCGGCAGCCACAGGTCTGGCGCAGCACCAGGCGAGTCGGAACGATATAGCTGTCGCTGACCGCCTCGCCGCGCAACTTTGCTAGGAGCACGTCGAGGGCCAACTCCGCCTGCTCGCGCAGCGGTTGCCGCACGGTACTCAATGATGGCCCGGTGTGGTGAAGTGACAGCACATCGTCGAACCCAACGACTGCGAAGTCCTCCGGAATATGCAGACCGCGTTCCGCCGCCACCGACATCGCGGCCAGTGCCATTTCGTCATTCGCCGCAACCAGCGCGTCGAATGGGCGTTGGCGCTCAAGCAGAGCCTCCATTGCGAGGCGGCCGTGGTAGTGGTCAAACTCGCCGCAGACGATCAGCCTCTCGTCGATCGGCAGGCTGGCCGCCTCCATACAGGCAAGAAACACCTCATAGCGGGCGATCGCGTCTGGGTTGCTCTCACGCCCTTTCATGAACGCGATCCGCTTGCAACCATGATCCTGAATCAGGTGTTCAATGAGTGCGCGAAAACCTGTCGTGTTGTCAGGTGCGATCGTCGGCGCCCAAGGCAAGGTCAAGCCCAGGCTGACCATCGGCACATGCGCCAGGCGTGCCAGCGCAGCCACCGTTTCATCATGGTCGGCCGCCGACATGAAGGACGACGTCACCGATATCAGGCCATCGATGTGCGGCGTATCGGCAAAGTTCAGCAACTGGTTGTACTGACGATCAAAGGCGGACTCCGCGTCGATAATGCGAACCGGGAAGAAGATAAGCTTCAGACCCAGCTGTTGCGCCTTGGCACGAAATCCGTCGATCAGCGGACGGTTGAAGAAACCATCGATCTCGTTGATCAGGATGCCGATGCGCGGGCTGTTTTCCACGTGATTGTCCATGCCCAATTGTGGGTAGCTCCCTGCTCGTCCCCGCCCTCAGGCGCATGGCTTACGCGCATCGAAGGCAAGATATGGCCGACTGATTACAAGCCAGCGTTGGATTTCACCTTCTTGCTAACGGCAATCGCTGGCACGAATTGATACTCGCAGCCGCGGGCCGGACTTGCACGTCAAGCCAGATCTTGGGGCAGCGCAACGACCGCCCACAACAATGTGGCATACCGGCACACTACCCGACTTTGCGTCCGGGCGCCGCCCTCAAGCGAGGCGTGGCGAAATCCGCCGTACCTCCGCTGCTCGGCGGCTATGGGCCAGCCATTGCTGCAGCGTGGGCTGCATCGGCGTCGCGCAGTAAGCCAGCGTTCCGGCCGCGTCCTTGGGCAGCCACTCAGGCTGATCGAACTGCGATTGCTGCTCGACGATCCAGAGCAGACCGTTGGTGTGCCAGCCGTCTTCAGGTTGCAAGGCCAACGCAACAACCCCCGTCGCCTGCTGCAGCTCAGCAAGAATCAAGGTCCTGGACTCGCTTGAAGAACTGTTGCTCCAGCAAGCATCGGCGCTCAATGCTTTCAGCAGCAAATAGCAGATGCCGCCAGCCTTCGCCGCCGTATCAATCGCGGCCTCGGGTGCTGCTGCCACCGGCTGCGGCACCCAAACGCCCGGCTGCAACTGATTCACATGGCTTTCGAGCGCTGCACGGTTGGTGATTGCGTAGTCCGATTTGCGCCCCACCATCACGAGCCGAAGCCCGCCATGAATGCGGGAGAACTGGACAAGGGCGCTGCGCTCAGAGGCGGAAAATTCGGCGGTCGGAACGCGCCCGCTGGAAGACAGGAGCCGAACGAGGGCACGCACCAAAGGGTCGTCGATGGTCATGGTAGAAGAGAAAAATCAGCGTTGCCGTGGTTGTGGAACATGCGCGGCGCAAAGCCGCACCCGTCACCGAACCGGTGCCTTATCGCAGATCGGTTGCAAGCGGCGGATATTGCCTCAAATCCGCCGCAAGTCGCTCTGGCCCCGCGGCGCGGGGCTGGACAGCTTCAGCACCAGATGCACTGCGTAGAACCCCGGGTGAAGCGAGAACACCCTCGGGATGACCGTGCCCCACCGATTGGTGAAAGCGCGAAGGAATCTGTGCTCGCGGGCCTGGCCACAAGCGCGAATGGTCACCCGCCAGCCGAAACACCCCGGCGACGAATGGCAGGTCTGCGGCACAGATATGTTGCGCTGGTTGCAATTGGCACCACGATCGCAGCGGATGTGCTGACATGGACGTGTTCCGCTAAGGTCTGGCTGCAGTATTCGCGCCCAAGCGCAGGTCGTCCGCCACGCGGCACGAACGCCCCCTCGTCATAAGTCACGACCGCCGCTCAAGTGCGTCCCGTTTTCGACAACACCCGCCGCACACCGGCAAGCCGCATCCACCCCCACAGTCTTTAATGCCACCATCGGAAGATACGGCATCACGGCTTCCGGTGAGCGGACGCGCGTTCAGGTAATCCCTGTGCGCACGCCCAACATGTGGGGGGACACGATCCCCCCGCTTCGTCTCTCCTCGGGGCGAAGCCACTTCGCTTCTGGGGGGAATGCGAGTGGATTGCGGCTGTGTGACATCGCGCATGTTGGTTGTACGTACGAGTTCCGGCTTGCCCGGCTGCGCGTCCGCCCTTCTTTTTTCATCCGGCAGGCACTCTGCCCGCCAAGCTCAAACGCCCAGCCATCCCGATCGCCTTGCGGTCGGCACACACCTGCCACCGCGGCAAACAGCGGGCTCTGCTTTACCCATCGGTAACAAGAATTCGGCCCACGGCACAACCGTGCGCGCTGAGCACTGACGACTGCCATCAAGGCAGCGCACCTCCAACCCACAACGGAGAGAGACACTTGATGTATCCGATTCTGATCCTCGGTCAGATCAAAGT
>JAJZLD010000347.1 GCA_021803785.1 Pseudomonadota bacterium
TTCCCGCTGACCTGTCGATCGAACACCTGGCGGCCAACAGCCTGCCCGAAGGCTGGCGCGAGATGAGCGCGCGCGGGCAGTTGCAGCAGATCGGCACCGAGTGGGCCCGCAGCTGCCGCAGCCCGGTGCTTGCAGTGCCGAGTGCAGTGATCCCTTCCGAGACCAACTACCTGCTCAATCCGCAGCATCTGGCGTTCAACCAGATTCAGGTTGGAGCGCCGCTCGAATTCATCACCGATCTGCGACTCATCCGGCGGCAGCGCGGCACCCGCTAACAACCGATCGGGCTCAAGTGGGCCTTCAGGGGCCTTTAGCTTTGCTCACGCGCTGCCGTTAATACCTCCGTACCCCTGTAACCCGGACAACGGACGATGGCGGTGAACCGCGACGACCCCTCTAAGGATCACTTCATCACCCCGCAGCAACTGTGCATCGGGCTGCACATCCACCTCGATATACCGTGGATGGATCACCCGTTCACCTTCTCGAGTTTCAAGATCAAGAGCCTTGACCAGATTGCGACCCTGCAGTCGCTCGGGCTTGAGCGCATCCGTTACTCGCCCTCAAAGAGCGAATCGGCACCGCTTGCGCAGCCAACTGGCGAGATTTCGCCCCCGCCGCCGCCCGCGCTGTCGAAGGAGGATGACCCGGCCTACAAGGCCAAGCGCGAGCGCGTACAACGGCTGACTGAGCAGCGCACGCGGGTGAACGCTTGCGAGCGTGAGTTCCAGAGCGCGGCCAAGGCGATCAAGGCGATCACACAGAACCTGTTCGCGCGCCCGAAGGAATCGCACGAGGCCGCTCGCGGTCTGGCCGAAACAATGGTCGACTCGATGCTGACCGATGCCGATATCGCGATCACGCTGATGAACGACAAGGTCGGCAACGAGGATGTGTACTTCCATTCGCTCAACGTGGCGGTACTTGCCATGATGTTGGCGAAGGAACTCAAGGCACCGGCCGAAGCGATCAAATCGCTTGGCGTTGGAGCCCTTTTTCATGATATCGGCAAGGTCGAGATTCCGGACAAGGTGCTGCGTAAGACCGATCCGCTGACGCATGCCGAGCAACAACTGATGCAGCAGCATGTCATTTACGGGATGGAGATCGGCAAGAAGCTCGAACTTGGCGCTGAAGTCATGGCGATTATTGCCCAGCACCATGAGCACGCCGACGGAAGCGGTTATCCGCGCGGGTTGCAGGGCAACCAGATCTCGCTGCTGGCGCGCATCGTCACGATCGTCAACGCCTACGACAACCTCTGCAACCCGCCGAATCCCGCCAAGGCGATGACACCGCATGAAGCGCTCTCGGTGATGTACGCGCAGCAGCGTGCGCGCTTTGATGCCAATGCCTTGTCCGTGTTCATCCGTTGCATGGGCGTGTATCCGCCGGGTTCGATTGCTGTCCTGTCGAACGAGACAATCGGCATTGTCGTGTCGGTGAATAGCACCCGGCCGCTCAAGCCCACCTTGCTGGTGTATGACCCCGCCGTGCCGAAGGAAGAGGCAATCCTTGTGGACCTGGAGCAGGAGGCCGATGTCACCGTGGCGCGCACCCTCAAGCCGCAGCAGTTGCCGCGCCCGATCTTCGAATACCTCTCGCCGCGCCGTCGCGTCACCTACTACTTCGACGCCGAACCTGGCGGGGCACCCAGCGCATGAACGACACAAGCCAGCTCCCGGCGGACTCGTTGATCCTGCAATGCCTGGCCCAGGGCGGCAGCACCGCGATGCTGCTGGTGTCGGCCGCTACGCGCTGCGTCGTGTTCGCCAATGCGGCCGCTGGTCGTTTGTTGGGCGTCGACGCCGATGCCCTGCGCGGCCGCTCGATCAGCGACTTTGAAGCAAGCCTTGAGGATATGTTCTTCTGGGAGGAGGTGGCTTCTGGTCAGGCGCGAGACGCTGACCGCGTGCCGGGCGCCTACCGCCATGCCAACGGCAGCACGGTGCATGTCGAAAAACAGATCCGTGTGCTCGGCGACCCGACCTCGCCCCTGATCGCGCTGAACCTCACCGATGTCACGGCCGATGTGGCGCGTGCGGACGAGGCGGCCGAGCTGGCATCGTTGTTGGCCGCAACGCTGGAATCGATTGCCGATGGTGTGTTGGTGACGGATCTCTCCGGCGCCTTGCGCAATTTCAACCGCCGTTTCGCACACATGTTCGGCATCGCCGGGCGCGAGCTGGACGGCCCCGCTGTGATGGCCGCAGTGCAGGGCTTGTTGGCAGACCCGGCGCCCTGGCGTGCGCTGCTCGCGGCGCTTGCGGACGATCCGCAGGCCGACAGCGTGATCACCCTGGCGCTCACTGACGGGCGCTACATCGAATGTGCGGCGCGCCCGCAATGGCTGCGCAAGCGTCCGATCGGGCGACTCTTCACATTTTCGGATGTAACCGATAGCAAGCGCTACGAAGCCGCGCTGGTGGCGGCACGTGAAGCGGCTGATCGGGCCAACCAGGCCAAGTCGGCCTTCATCGCTTCGATGAACCATGAGCTGAAAACGCCGCTCAACGCGATCCTCGGCTTCGCCGATTTGCTCCGGACCGATTTGCCGCCGGCCGAGGCCGAGTTCGCAGAGCACATCTATACCGCTGGTCAGCATCTGCTGGAGCTGATCGGCGATGTGCTGGATCTGGCACAGGTGGAGGCGGGGCGTGTAGATCTGCACCCGGAGAGTCTGGCGATCGAGGCCTTGCTCGACGAATGCTTCGCGATGACCGCACCGGTCGCGTTGCGCTACGGCGTGACCCTGTCGCACGCGGTGACGGCCGACGCCATCGTCTGCGCCGACCGGCGTCGCACACGCCAGATCCTGATCAACCTGATTTCGAATGGCTGCAAATACAATCGGCCGGGCGGCACGCTGAAAGTTACTGCCGAGTTTGAGGGGCAGCAGCTCAAACTCAATTTCGCCGACACCGGCATTGGCATCGAAGCCGGTGATCTGATCCGCATCTTTGAACCCTTCACTCGCGTGGGGGCGAGTCGCAGCGAGGTGGAGGGCACCGGGCTTGGCCTTGCGCACTCGCGCAAGCTCGCAAACTTGATGGGCGGCGACATCAGCGTCAGCAGCGTTCCCGGCGAGGGCAGCGTCTTTTCCCTGACACTGCCGATCACCATGGAGCGCTACGAAACCCTTGACGACTAGGCATCGGCACCCTAAACGGAGCGCGTTGGCGCCGGCCCGGCTAAAATGCAGGCTTCGCGGCTGCGGTAAACGCCGCTTTGGAGTTGTCACGACTCGATGGAATTCTTCCTGCTGATTGGCCTGATCGTCATCAACGGCCTGTTCGCGATGTCCGAAATCGCGCTGGTCACCGCCCGCAAGGCGCGCCTTGCCAAGCTGGCTTCCGACGGCGACGCGAATGCCGAAGCGGCGGTCAGATTGGGCGAGGAGCCGACGCGCTTCCTCTCCACGATCCAGATCGGTATCACCTCGATCGGTATCCTCAACGGTATCGTCGGTGAGTCGGTGTTTGCCGCGCCACTCGCCAAGTGGCTGGAAACCTTCGGTTTGCAGGACCGCATCGCCGAAATCGGCTCGACCGCGCTGGTGGTGCTGGTTGTCGGCGACGT
>JAJZLD010000348.1 GCA_021803785.1 Pseudomonadota bacterium
CAGATCCAAAAACTGTGCGGCAAGCGCTTGCCGCATCGGGCTACAAGTTAGTTGTCGAATATCACCCCTGGCCCAAGGCTGTCGCGCTTGGCGAAACGGGCAAGGGGTTTGCTGGCTACTTCCCGAGCTACTACTCGTCTGACCGGGATCGCCGCACCGAACTCTCCGACCCTGTCGGTGAAAGCCCGCTCGGCTTCGCCCAGCGCGCCGATTCGCCAAGCATCTGGGCAACGCTGGACGACCTGAAATCACTGCGGATCGGCGTCGTCGAGGGTTACATCAACACCACCGCCCTGGACCGACGGATCGCGAGCGGCGAACAGAACTCGGAGAGCACCCTCGACGACGTCAGCAATCTGATGAAACTCGCTGCGGGCCGCATCGACCTTGCCGTGATCGACTCGAAAGTCTTCGCCAATCTGATGGGCAACGACCACCGGCTTGTCGGCATGCGCGGGCAACTCGTGATGAACTCCCGCCTGCTTGAGCTCAAGAGCCTCCATGTTGCCTTCCGCCGCACCCCCGAGGGAAAGAAGCTCTCTCGCGCGCTCAGCGAGGGGCTGCGAAAGATTGGCTACCAGGCGCCAGTCTTCAATCAGGGCAGCGATTGATCGTTCGGCCGCAAGGCGACGACGCCACACCACCATCTCAACGATGAAGCTTTACTACGCCGACGAGTTCGTACTGCCCTTACCCGAGGGGCACCGGTTTCCGATGGCGAAATACCGGATGCTGCGGGAAGCCTTGCTGGCCACCGGCCGCTTTGCGGCAAGCGACTTCTGCATACCTGACGCCGCCGACGACGAGACCTTGCAACTGGCCCACACCGCCGACTATGTCCGCCGGGTTGTTTGCGGCGAGTTGGCGGCCGACGAGATTCGTCGCATCGGCTTTCCGTGGTCGCCCGAAATGGTTGAGCGATCGCGCCGTTCCACCGGCGCAACGATCGCGGCGTGCCGCAGCGCACTTGCGGATGGCTGCTCTGCCAACCTTGCCGGGGGCACTCATCACGCACATGCGGATTTCGGATCGGGCTTCTGTGTGTTCAACGATGCCGCCGTCGCGGCGCGCTGCATGCTGGCAGAAGGCCACGTATCGCGCGTTGCAATCATCGACTGCGATGTCCATCAGGGCGACGGCACCGCCGCAATCCTCGCGGGTGATCTGCGCGCCTTCACCTTCAGCATGCATGGAGCAAAGAACTTCCCCTTCCGCAAACAGACGAGCGATCTCGATATCGAACTGCCAGACGGTGCCAGCGATACCGATTACCTCGCCGCGCTGGCGCGTGGATTAGAGACGACGTTTGCCCGATCACGGCCTCAGCTTGTGATCTATCTTGCGGGGGCCGACCCCTTCGAGGGCGATCGCCTTGGTCGGCTGGCGCTGAGCCGCGACGGCCTTGCTGCAAGGGACCAAGCGGTGTTCGATGCCTGTCTCGCGCATCGTGTTCCGCTCGCCATCGCCATGGCCGGCGGCTACGCAAACGATATCGGTGACACGGTTGCGATCCACTGCGAAACCGTTTCGCGTGCGCATCAGAGCTTCTTCGCTGCCGCGGACACGCGTCACCGATGAAGCTCCTCGGTGTCGACTTCACCTCCGCACCTTCGCGGCGCAAGCCAATTACCGTGGCGCACGGGCGACTTGAAGGCGGCACGCTCGTATGCGAAGCGCTCGCTCGTCACGAGGCATGGCTCGGCTTCGAGCAACTGCTGCGCGCGCCCGGCCCCTGGCTCGGTGCCTTCGATTTCCCGTTTGGATTGCCGCGTAACGGCGTAAGCAAGCTGGGCTGGCCCGATCAATGGCCCGAATTGGTCGCCCACTGTGCCGCGCTCGGCAAGCAGGTGTTCAAGTCAGCACTCGACGCAGATCGCAAGGAACGCCCCTATGGTGCGCGCTATCCACATCGCGCCACCGATATCCCGGCGCGCAGCCACAGCCCGTTCAAACTTGTGAATCCGCCCGTCGGCATGATGTTTCTTGAAGGAGCCCCGCGACTGCTCGCGGCCGGTGTCACCATTCCAGGCATATACCACGGCGACCCGCAGCGTATCGCTGTCGAGGCTTACCCCGCGTTGGTGGCGCGAAAGGTGAACGGTGCGTCCTACAAGAGCGACGAGCGCACCAAGCAAACAGCAGAGCGCGAGCACGTCCGGGGCGAGATCGTTGCAGCACTCTCCGATGGCCAACTGACGACAGGCCTAACCGTTCACTTGCCACACAAACTAAAAGCCGAAGCATGTTCGGACGGCAGCGGAGACCTGCTCGATGCCCTGCTCGCACTCACCCAAGCCGCCGCCGCGTGGTCGGCACGAGCCGACAACTACGGATTGCCGCACGACTTCGATCCGGTGGAGGGTTGGATTGTTGGTGTGCCCGATGCATTGAAGGAAAAATAATCCTTGCGAAATTCGGAAAGCAGATACACAATAGCGGCTCGCCGAATATCAAGCAGTGTGCAGTTGCAGTAGCTAGGCCCCGCAGCAGTTCTGCGTGCGGTTCTCCGGTTCTCGATCACCTTCGTCTTGATTTTCAATTGTTCCGGGTAAGGCGAATACCCAAATTTTTCATCAGGACGCTAGATACATGGCTACCGGTACCGTTAAGTGGTTCAACGAATCCAAAGGCTTCGGCTTCATCACCCCGGATGAGGGCGGCGACGATCTGTTCGCGCACTTCTCCGCTATCCAGACCAAGGGTTTCCGCACGCTCGCCGAAGGCCAGCGCGTGAGCTTCGATGTCACGACCGGCCCGAAGGGCAAACAAGCGTCGAACATCCGCCCCGAGTAATCAGCTACGAGCTGATACTTGCGAAAAGCCCGGTTCGCCCGGGCTTTTTTGTTGCCGCCCCAATAATCACGCAGACGTCCGGGTCTGCATCGGACAGGAGCCATGAATGGCGAAGGAAGAACTGCTGGAAATGAACGGTGTCATCGAAGAAGTGATGCCCGATACGCGCTTCAAGGTGATTCTCGACAATGGCATCGGCGTGATCGCCTACGCCTCCGGCAAGATGCGCAAGCACCGCATCCGTATCCTCGCCGGCGACAAAGTGACGCTGGAAATGTCGCCGTATGACCTGACCAAGGGGCGGATCACCTTCCGCCACAAAGACGAGCGTGGCCCCGCAATGGGTGCCGCGCCAGGACAAAACGCCCCGCGCCGCTGACCACCCCGCACGGAAGCGGATGATCAGCCGTACTTGCGCGGACTTATGACCCGCTCAAGCTCGTCGCCGGCTCGGCGACGAGCATTTCCTCTGAATACCCGATAGCCCTCTTGGCGCACACACGCCGGAGGGCTATTAGCATGCTCACTTGCGCGTTTGCTGCCTGGACAGGGCGAATTCCGCGATTGGTCAGATTGAATTCCTGAATTGGTGTGGCGCGGCTCCCGAACCTACACTTTATTCAACCCCACCGGAAAGCAAACACTGCGTCAGACGGTACGCACCGGCGCCGGAATTCACACCAAGGAACTTTGAACATGAACAACGAAATCAGCCTTCGTTTCCGCCACGCCGCGGATGCCACGATCAACGCACCAATAAAGCCGCCG
>JAJZLD010000034.1:0-11658 GCA_021803785.1 Pseudomonadota bacterium
GTATGCACCAAGGAAGAGCTGGTCCGGGTGAAGGCGATCTTCGACACCGAGCTCGATCGCGTCTCGTCGCTGCTAGGTGAACGCCCGCATGTGCGCTTCGGTACGATGATCGAGGTGGTGCGCGCCTGCGTGCGGGCTGGCAGCCTTGCACGCGTGGCCGAGTTCTTCAGCTTCGGCACCAACGACCTGACCCAGGCCACCTTCTCGTTCTCGCGCGAGGACGCGGAGAACAAGTTCCTGCCCTTCTACCAGGAGTCCAAGATCCTGCGCGAAAATCCCTTCGAGGTGCTGGACGTCAAAGGGGTTGGTCGCCTGATGCAGATGGCTGTGCAGTGGGGGCGTGAAGCTCGCCCAGATCTGAAGGTCGGCATCTGCGGCGAGCAGGGCGGCCAGCCGGATTCCGTGCGCTTCTGCCATGCAATCGGCCTGAACTATGTGTCGTGCTCCGCGCCGCGGGTGCCGATCGCGCGCCTCGCCGCAGCACAGGCGAAGTTGCGTGAGAAGGAGTACAGCACGAGCGTGTTCGACTAGACCGTTTTGGAAGGAGAGTGAGCGCGTTCCGGCTTTGGCCGGACGCGCTTCTTTTTTTGCTGACGAACCGGGGCGCAGCGCGGAGGCGGGCAGGATTGCCGCTCGCGAAAGCAGCGTCAGCAATGCTACATCCGGACGGCGCGCGGCTTGCCGAAATGCGCGGTCGTCGCAGTTGCCCCGCAGGGCAAAAACCCGGAACATCCCCGCCCTTTTGGTCGACGCACGTGTTGGCCAGCATGCAGCGAACAGACGGACAAGGCGATGGGCTTCAAAGAGACGGTTCCCGAATTCAAGATGATCGACGTGGCGAAGATCGTGCCGGACCCGGCACATCCGCGTCGTCAGTTCGATGAGGCAGGCATCAAGCGGCTGGCCGATTCAATCGCCGGTATCGGCCTGATCCAGCCGGTGCTGGTGCAGCCGGCCGACGCCGACGGCAAGTATCGTCTGATCGTTGGCGAGCGCCGTCTGCGCGCGGCATTGTTGGCGGGCGAAGCGGTGATCCCCGCGCTCGTGCGAGCCTGCGCCCCGAAAGAAACCTTGGAGGTGCAGGTCTTTGAAAACATGGGCCAGGGCGTTCGCCTGCCGCTGGCGCCGCGCGAAATGGCACAGGCACTGAAAACAATCGCCCGCGGTTTTGAGTCGATCGAGGCGGCGGCCGAACACTTCGGCCAGCCGGCGACCTGGCTGGAACAGAAGACTGCGCCGGCGAATTTGTCGCCCAAAGTCGAGGCGCTGCTCGAATCCGGCCAGATCACGAGCTGCACCACGGCCGTCCAGCTCGATAAACTCGCGCAGAAGAACGAGGCCCGGCTCGATGCGTTGGTCGCCGAGCTGGAGCAGGGCGAGAAATTGCCCAAGAAGGTAGTCGAAGCGGTGCTCGTGCAAGAGGGCGTGAAGCGTGGCAAGAAGAAGGCCGATGCAGACGCGATCGAGCCAGCGCCGCAAACGGTTGCTGCCGCACCGAGCGTCGTTTCGCCGGCCAGCACTGTGGCCGTGCCGGTGAGCAGCGGGCGGCGCGTGAATCCCGGCAAGGTGCGCATGGTGGCGCAGATTCTTGGCCTTGATGCGGGCGACGAGGAGGCGGTGCTCGATCGCCTGATCGACGAATTCCTCGCGCTCAAGGGCGAGGGCAACCCACCGTTCTGATCCCGCGCTACAGTGGCCCTTTGCGCGATCGTTCGCGGCGCGCCAGCCAATCAAGCATCACCGACCATGCGTATCGAAGACATCCGCGCGCGCCTTCTGGCACACGGCGCCAAACCGATTCACGAGCAGCGCTTGCTGCGTGCGTGGGCGAACGCACAGCCGATCGACAGCGGCCCGCACAAGGCCGAGGACTTCCTGCCGCTCGCGCTGCGCAACGATCTGCCTGCGCTCAGCGCAGACCTCGCCGGCCTTGCGCGCCTGCGCTCGGAGCACCCGGGTGAGGATGGTTCGGCACGCCTGCTGGTCGAGCTTGCCGACGGCCAGACGGTTGAGAGCGTGCTGCTGCCGCGCGACGGCCTCTGCGTATCGACGCAGGTCGGTTGCGCTGTCGGTTGTGTGTTTTGCATGACCGGCCGCGACGGCCTGCTGCGCCAGCTCGGTAGTGCCGAGATCGTCGCGCAGGTCGTCCTTGCCCGCAGCAAGCGTTTCGTCAAAAAGGTCGTTTTCATGGGCATGGGCGAGCCGGCCCACAATCTCGATAACGTGCTCGAGGCGATCGATCTGCTTGGCACGGCGGGCGGCATCGGCCACAAAAATCTCGTGTTCTCGACCGTCGGCGATCTGCGCGTCTTTGAACGGCTGCCGCAGGGGCGCGTGAAGCCTGCACTGGCACTGTCGCTGCACACGACGAAGGCTGACCTTCGCGCGCAGTTGCTGCCGCGCGCGCCGCGCATCGATCCGGCAGACCTGGTGGAGATGGGCGAGCGATACGCCCGCAGCACCGGGTACCCGATTCAGTACCAATGGACGCTGATCGATGGCGTCAACGACGGCGACGACGAACTCGACGGCATCGTCCGGCTGCTGGCAGGCAAGTACGCGATCATGAACATGATTCCGTACAACACCGTGCCGGAACTCGAATTCAAGCGTCCGGCCTGGGAGCGCGCCACCGCGATCGCTCGCACGCTGCACCAGCGTGGCGTGCTGACCAAGCTGCGCAACTCGGCTGGGCAGGATGTCGACGGTGGTTGCGGCCAGCTCCGCGCCCGCGAGATCGCCAAGGGCCGCGCCGAACGCGAACAACGCGTCGCGAGCCGGCGAATCAGCATCCTACCTAACGCTAAATGCTGAATCAGTCTTCAGGTGGGTGATCGATTGCTTTGTCACTCTGTCTGACCCGCAATATCAAGGCTGGCAGCAGGCCCATGCTGCGAGAAGCGCGGACGTGCGACGCGCAAAGTAGTGTTGCTCCCCTGCATTGCGGTATCAGTGCCCTACCACGAGTTCTCCGCCCTGATCGAGCCGTATTACCCCACGGCAGGCAAGGGCCTCCCACACTTAGGGTTGGGGCGGATGCTCCGAATGTGCTGCGTGGCACACTGCTTCAATCTGGCCGACCATGCGTGTGAAGGCGCCTTACAGGAAGTGCCCGCATTCCGGGAGCGAAATGACCGCACGCCGTGCGGACGCGGTGGTGGCGCTTCGGCGCCTCGCCGTTCAGAATGCGCGGCTTCCGACCCAAGGAGAGCGCAAGAAAATGACTTATGTCTTCGAGCCGCCGGCGCGCCCGGCTGTGCCAGTGGCGGGCAGCGAGGCGCTGTTTCCGGTGCGCAGGATCTTCTGCGTGGCGCGCAACTATGCGGCGCATGCACGCGAAATGGGCCACGACCCGGAGCGTGAACCGCCATTCTTCTTCTGCAAGCCGGCCGATGCGGTGTTGCCAGTGGCTTCCGGCGTGCTGGGGGCGTTGCCGTACCCGCCCGCCACACAGAACCTGCATCACGAATTCGAACTGGTGGTGGCGCTTGGAAAGGGCGGGCGTGATCTGACACCCGAACAGGCGGCAGACTGCGTGTGGGGCTATGCGTGCGGCTTCGACATGACGCGGCGTGACCTGCAGGCGCAGGCGAAGGAGAAAGGCCAACCCTGGGATTCCGGCAAGGCCTTCGATTACGCCGCGCCGATCTCGCACATTCTGCATCGCGGTCATGCGCCGCTGCTGACCGCTGGCGAGATCGTGCTGAAGGTCAACGGCGAGACGCGGCAACGTGGCGATCTATCCGATATGACCTGGTCGATTCCTGAAGTGATCGCTCATCTTTCGCGCCTGTGGACGCTCAAGGCGGGGGATCTGGTGTTCACCGGCACGCCTGAGGGCGTTGGGCCTGTGGCGCCGGGCGACCACATGGAAGGCCACATCGAGGGGGTGGGGTCGATTTCGATCGTTGTTTCCTGAGGGGGGAGCATGAAAGCAGCAATCTGGCTGGCCGTGCTGGTGGCGGGCGGTGCCTGGGCGAATGAGCCCAGCGCCGAGGGTCGCTGGAAGACCATCAGCGATGAGGATGGCAAGCCGCGTTCGATCGTGCGTATCGAGGATCATGCTGGCAACTTCGAGGCGGTGATCGAGAAGGTCTTCTTCAAGCCGGGAGAGAACACCGATCCGGTCTGCGACAAATGCAGCGATGCGCGCAAAGGGCAGAAGATCATCGGCTTGAAGATCATGACCGGGCTCAAGCGCGATGGACTGCGCTACGAAGGGGGCGAGATCCTCGATCCGGACAACGGCAAGGTTTATCGCGCAAAGATGACGCTGTCGCCCGACGGCAAGTCGCTCGAGGTGCGTGGCTTCATCGGAGTCTCGCTGTTCGGCCGCAGCCAGACTTGGGTGCGCGAGTAAGCGTTCGGGCGTACGTCGTCGTGCGTGCGCTGTGTCTGGCGCCTTGCCTTGGCCGGCGGCGCCTGTTTCTTCAACCTGAGGACTCCTCCGCCGGGCAATGTGCGCGGCGGGGTCTTTCGCTATGACTGATCCAGTATTCCGTTTGCGAGCCGGCGCACGCGCGCTTGAACATATCCGCCGCAACGGCTTGTCGCCGGACGATATCGCCTGCATCCCGGCGGCAGCGGGTGGGCCCAAGGGCCTCGCGCTGATACCGCTGGACCGCTGGTTGTTCGGCGAGTGGCTGCCGCGTGGCAAGTCGATGCCGACGCTGGTGGGCGCTTCGATCGGCGCCTGGCGCATGAGTGCGGGCGCGCAGGCTGATCCGCTGGCGGCGCTCGACCGCCTTGCACAGGCCTATGTGCATAGCCAGCGCTATCGCGTCGGCGTAACGCCGTCGGAAGTGGCGCAAAAGATCGTCGGCTTGGCCGAATCGGTTGCGCAACCCTGGGCGGCGCGGCCCGATGTGCCCTTGCGGGTGATTGTGTCGCGCGCGGTCGGGCCGCTCGCCGGGCGTACCTCGCGCACGGCGTTTGCGCGGATTGCGGTATCGAATGCACTGTCGCGTGCGCGGCTGGCGAGGCACCTTGATCGGCATGTGTTCGCAAGCGGCCCCGCCAGCCCCGTCGATGGTCTGTGGCAGGACCCGTTTGCGACCCAGCATCATCCGCTGGGTGCGGACAACTGTGTCGCGGCGCTCACCGCGTCCGGTTCGATTCCGCTGATCTGCGATGCGGTGGGTCATATCCCCGGCGTACCCGATGCCCACTACTGGGATGGTGGCCTGATCGACTACCACATCCATCTGCCTTACCACCGCCTGCCGGGGCTGACCCTTTACCCGCATTTTGTGGAAGGCCTGGTGCCCGGCTGGCTCGACAAGTTTCTGCCGTGGCGCAAGCAGGGGTTCGGCAAGGGGCCGGAGTGGCTTTCCAGCATGTTGTTGATCGCGCCCAGCCCGGCCTTGCTGGCCAAGCTGCCCAACGGCAAGCTGCCGGATCGCAACGACTTTTATCGCTACGCGCTGGATCACGATGCGCGCGAGGCCGCCTGGCGACGTGCGATGGGCGAATGCGAGCGGATTGCCGAAGCCTTTGCGCGCTGGGTCGAGAAGCCCGACCCAGCACAGGTGCTGCCGCTCTGAGCGGCGCCTTACGCCGCGGCGCGGATCAGGCGGCGGAGTGTCGGCATCAGCAGGAACAGCGCGATGCCAACGGCGAGGCTGCCGAGGCCCAGCTCAAGGAACAGCGCCGAATAGGCCGGGTTGGTCGATAGCGCGGCGCCTTCGCTCGGCTCGGGAATCATGCCCGAGAGATCGCCTGCAAACAGGGAGGCCAAGCCGGTGACCAGCATCCAGCTGCCCATCATCACCCCCTGGTAGGCGCGTGGCGCCAGCTGGCCGATCATCGCGTAGCCGATCGGCGAGATCAGCAGTTCGCCGACGCTCTGCAGCACATAGCTGGAGAACAGCCACACAAACGCGGAGCGGCCATCGCTACCGGCAAGCGAGATGCCGGCCGGCAACGCGAGGAACCCCAAGCCCATCAGCACCAGCGCGAGCGCGAACTGCTTCGGGATGTCGATCGTCCAGCCGCGTGCGCGCAGGCGTGCGAACAATGCGGACATCAGCGGGCCACCGATCACGATCACCGCAGCGTTGATGTTCTGGATCCACTGCGGCGCGATCTCGATGCCCATCACCATGCGGTCGACGTTGTTAAGTGCGAACAACTGCAGGCCGTTCGGTGCCATCTGGTAGAGCGTCCAGAACACCAGCGAACCGAGCGCGAGGATCAGGTAGGCCTTCATGTTGTTGCGCTCGCGCTCGTCGCGGTGCTTGAGCGTGAGCACAAGCAGCCACACGCCCACCAGCGTGCAGATCCCCTTGACGAACCAGCCGGTGGAATCGGTGTGCTGCAGCATGATCCACACCAGCGGCACCAGGCCGACCAGAATCCCGAGACCTGCCAATGCCCGCAGCCGGAAGTGCGCCGGCGTGGTCTTGAGCAGCGGTGTATCGAGATCGGCCAGCACACGCCAGTTGAGGCCGGCGATCACGATTGCCAGCACATTGCCGATCGTCGCGAAGATGAACAGGCTGGGGTAGTCCCCGGTGAGCTGGTAATGGCCCGCCACGGTGAAGCCAACGAAGAAGCCGACGTTCATGCCCGCGTAGTTCCACAGGAAGGCGCCTTCGCGCCGGATGTCGTCCGGGTGGAAGCGCTGCGTCAGCATCATGTTCAGGCAGGTCACGTTGAGGCCGCTGCCGGTCAGGAACAGCGCAAGTCCGCTATAGAACAGTGCTGTCGTACCACCGGCGATCGCCGCACAGCCGATCACCTGCAGCACCATGCCGCCGACGAACAGGTTGCGGTTCGAGAGGAAGCGCCCGCCGAGGTAGCCGCCGAACAGGTGCAGGCCGTAGTTGAAGGCACCGAACACGCCCATCGTCGCCGCCGCCTGCGCGTTGCTGAACTTCAGATGCTGGGTGGCATACAGCACCAGCGTCGAATAGAGCACCGCGAAACCGAGCGTCGCGAAGATCTGGATGAAGAAGAGCGCGCCTGCGCCCTCGGGAATGTTCGACAGTCGGGCTCTGAGTGCTGACACGGGGTTCTCCGGGCTGGGCTAGGACGGGCTTGTGGCCCCGGGTGTATATACCAGAGGCCGGCGCAGCCACCAAACGGCTGCCGCCGGAACACCCTACAAAGCGCTCGACCAGCTGCAGAGCCAGCCGCGCGCGGCCGTCACCCTGGGTACGGCGTTGCCCAGCACGATCGCACCGACCAACCAGATCGACTACAGGATTCGCTCGGGCTACGACTAGGTGACGACCTGCGATGCGAAGCCTCGCCTCGGCGGCAACGATGCCGGCGAGTGGGTCGCTGCACCGGCACACGCAGCCAAGGCTTTCCGCGGCACGCTCAGTGTCTTGGGCGTGTTCTACGCCGGCGCGACGATCAATGTGCGGATCAACGGCGTTAAGGAAGGCCAGGTGGTGCTGGCGACCGGTGGCGCGCTGCTGCAGCGCACCCCCTTGAGTGTCGCGATACCTGCGGGGCTTGTTGTGGTGAGGCTCGAAGTGGTGACAGGGGGTTTGAACCTGCAATCGATCGCGATCAACGGATTCCCGTGCAGCCAAGAAAAACGGCCGGTTCAACCGGCCGTTTTCGGCACTGCGGGCGCCGCCTCAGGCGCGGCCACCGGTGAGGGTTTGCAACTGCCGGTGCCAATGTTCTCGCTGCGGTTGATCTCGCCGATCAGTTGCGGCGCCAGCACTTTCAGGAGCTGCGCCGGCAGCGAGCTGGTAAAGCTGTAGTTCGCTGCTTCCGGCCCCTTGACGTAGGCGGTGACGGTGCCGAAGTGCCGCTCCCCGATATAGAACACCAACGTGCCCGAGCGGCTCACGACGCGTTCCGAAATCAGCACGCCGCCTTTGCCGTACACCTCGAAACGATGGTCGCCGGTGCCGGTCTTGCCGCCCACGGTGATCGGCGAGCCGTCCGGGCGTTTGAACACGCCGCTGAGGCGCTTCGCCGTGCCGTTCTCGACGACCAGCGCCATCGTCTCGCGCGCGATGCGAGCGACTTCACTTGGCAGTACCCGCTCGCCCTTCGGCGGCACATAGGCCAGCCGTGTCTCGTAAGGGGTGCCTTTGGCGAACTGTATTTGGTCGAGCCGCACGGTGGGCAGCCGGACGCCATCGTTGAGCAGCACGCCGACGAGTTCGGCCAGCGCTGCGGGGCGGTCTGCCGAGCTTCCGAGCGCCGTCGCGTATGAGGGCACCAGGGTGTCGAAGGGGTAGCCCAGGCGCTTCCACATCTTGTGGATCTCGAGAAAGGCCTCGACCTCTACGAGCTGCTTGATGCGCACGTCCTGGGCGCTCTTGAAACGCGTCTTGAACAGCCAGCGATAGACGTTCTGGCGCTCGTCGGCGCTGTCGGCGATCACCTGCGACAGCGTCGCCTTCGGGTGCGTACGCAGGTAGCCGACCAGCCACAGTTCGAGCGGGTGCACCCCGGCGAGGTAGCCGCGGTCAGCGAGGTCGTAGCGATCGGGCGAGTAGGCCTCAAAGAGCCGTTCGATGCTGGACGATTCAACCGACGCGTTGGGCAGGTTCTGTTCGAGGAAAGCGCCCAGCTGTGCGGCATCGGCGCCGGGATCGAGCGAGCGGAATATCGTCGTCAGCCGCTTGGGCGTCGGGTGGATGCCCTGCAGCAGGCTCTCGAGCGCTTCGCTGCTGCTCTTGCCCTGGTACTTCTTGTAGAAACGCAGGATGAATTCCTTGCCTTCGCGGTCGGCGAAGCGGGCGAGGTATTCCTGGCGCTTGGGATCCTTGTGATCGTCGAGCAGCGTTGCGCTGGAACTGGGCATGTTGAACATCGTGTGTTGCACGATGTCACGCATGATCCGGATGAACGCGAGGTTGATCGAGCGCTGCAGCGATTCGCGCACCGTCACGATGCGGCCGTTATCGCGCTTGTCGAAGTTCTCGAAGGTCAGCAGGCCGCCGCCGGTGAAGAAGCGCTCCGCAGGGCTGGCTGAATACTTGCGATCCATCGCGGCCTGCAGCATGGCTTCAAGGCTGCGATCCTTGGCATTGGCGAGGTAGGTGACCGCCCATTGCGTCAAATGATCCTGCTGTGCGACCGGCATCTTCAGCAGGGTTTCGCGCTCCAGCGGTTCGAGCTTGTCGTGCAGGCGGGCGATGATCTCGAGATAGGAGACCAGCGTACGCAGCTTGGCGGTTGAGCCGAGGTCAAGCTTGGTCCCCTCGTTGATATCGAAAGGCTGATCGAAGTTGTCGGTTTGTACCCGGACGAGGTTGGCGCCGTTGGCCCGCTCGAACAGCGTGAAGCTGTAGATCACCTTCGACGGATCGCCGCCGCCGAGCATGCGCTCGCCAACCAACCCGGCTTGCTTGGCGGCCTCGGGGTTCGAGATCGCGCGCAGGGTTTCCGTCACCTTGCGCTGCAGTGCGGTGTCGAGCGAGCTGGTTGCGCTCATGTCCATGCGGTCGAGGTCATAGAGCCGCGGCACACCAAGCAGGCTGGAAAGCTGCGTGCGTGTCACCACGGCGGCCTTGCGCCCGCCCAAGGAATGCGTTGCCACGCTTTGCGCGCTGCGCTGCAGGCGCAAGGGCTGCGAGAGCGCTGCGTCGCGCAACGCCGCCGGGATGATGCCTTCGTTCGTGAGCAGTCGCAGGTGCGCGTTGGTGAGCGATTCGAGCGCCTGCTGGTTGGCCAGGAAGCCGCTTGGGCGGCGCTGCGAGATCATCAGCGACAAGGCTTGTTTGTAGGCCAGCCCACGCTGCGCGGGATTCGCGTTCGGGTCGCGCAGCAACGCATTGACCTCGTCGAAGTCGCGCCCGTACCACGCCGCCATGCCGTCGCCAATGCCGATCACCTCACCGTATCCCGGCTTTGCCGCGAGCGGTACGGTGTTGAGGTAGTCGAGCGCGAGCTGGCGCCGCACAGCCGTTGTGTCCTCGCCCTGCAGGTAGGCCCGCAGCGAGGCGGAGGCCATCTGCTGCAGCTTTTCGCGCGGCGAACTGGTGCGGCCCTCGGGCGAATGTCGGTATTTCTCGATCTGCGTTGCCAGCGTGCTGCCACCGTGCGCATCGTGGTCCGCGTCGATCTTGCGGATCAGCTGATCCGCGGCGGCCTTCAGGAAGCGATCCCACTCGATTGCGGGGTTCTTCGTGGCGTGCTCGGGGCTCAGAAGCTCGCGGTTTTCGATGTACAGCAGGCTGCGCACGAGCAGGTCCGGTACTGACTCGAAACGGTCGTACACGCGTTCCGGGAAGCGCGAGGTGAATAGCACCTGGTTGTTGCAATCGGTGATTGTCAGGCCGCCTTGCGTCTTTTCGCGGTACGGCGCAAACAGACCGGCGTCGACCGCGCGTGCCATATCGGCCGAGATCCGCGCTTGTTCCGTCACCACATAGCCGCGCGCAGCAAGGCGCGGTATCAACTGCGGGAGCGCGCTGTACCCGAGGCGCTGATCAAAGGGGCCGTTGGCCGGAAAGCGGATTGCATCGCTCTTGCCCGGTGCCACCTTGAACGACATGCGCCGACCCCACTCGGTGAGGTAGCGAGACTGAAAGTACGAGGTGCTCGCCTCGTACCAGGCAAGGCCGCCGACTGCGGCGCCACCCAAAACCACTACGCCTGCGATCCCCTTCAGGATGCGGCTTCGGCGTTTGCGCCGGGTCGAACCTGGGCCGTGCGCCGCGTTCGTCATACTGTTCCAACCGTGTTTCAGGGTTCAATGCAATCCGGACGTTTCCAGCATTATCGCGAAACCGGCCGCATCGCGTACGCGACGTGGCGAACACGCGACGCCGGCGCAAATATGTCGCAGCCTGCGTGGACCTGAGCCCTCATTCATGGCATGGCGGCGCTCGCTTCGCGCCTCGCGCGGCGGCACAATGTGCGCTCCCCCTGATGATGGCTGCTGCGATGTTCCTCTCCGATCTCTCATCCTGGCGCAAGCGCGCCGCCGTGCTACCGCCAGCCATTGTTCGCGCGCTTGAGGCCCTGGAGAGGCGGGATCTCGACGCGCTGGAACCCGGCCGCTATCCGCTCGACGAGGAGGGCATGTTCCTGCTGATCCTGCAGGTCACCACGCAAGCTGAAGCCACCACCCGGCCCGAGGCGCACCGGGATCACACGGATATTCAGCTGGTATTGAGCGGTCTGGAGCGCTTTGGCATCGCGCCGCCCGATCCGTCGCTGCAGCCACTGCATGAGATGTTCGAGGCGCGCGACATCGCGTTCTACCCGACGCCGCGCCATGAGTGGTTTGTCGACCTCGCGCCCGGACAGTTCGCGATCTTCTACCCCGGCGACCTGCACCGCCCCTGCGTCGCTGCAGGTGAGGCGGCGCCAGTGCGTAAGGCCGTCGTCAAACTGCACCGGCGTCTGTTGGGGCTTTGAGCAGGCGCGTCAGTTCGCGCCGCCTTGCTGCGTTTTAATCGCTTCCATCATTTGCTTCATCTGTTCGGGCGTCATTTTCCCGTCTGGCGGGCATGGCGGCCTGCATCTTCTGCCGTTCGGGGGTGTTGGAGCGAGGACTGCCTGCTGCGATGTCGTTGTCCTCCCGGCCGGTGGCGGTTTTCTTGAATGACTGTTTCGCGCATTCCAGCCGCACTGGGTTGCCCTCGCGATGGGGGCCGGGCTGCAGCGACTGGTGAACGGCTGGGTCGGGGCGCGCTTGCGGCCAGGTGCGACGGCAATCGGCTTCGCTCAGCCGGGGCC
>JAJZLD010000034.1:11668-15727 GCA_021803785.1 Pseudomonadota bacterium
AGTCTTTCCGGATTTCGCCGCATCAGGCCGTTCCCGCATGACCTACAACGAATCCTCCTTCCGCGTCCTCAAAGGGCTTGAGCCGGTTCGCTCGCGCCCCGGCATGTACACCCGCACCGATTCGCCGGCGCACATCATCCAGGAGGTGATCGACAACGCCGCGGACGAGGCGCTCGCCGGTTTCGCCAAGCGCATCCATGTCGCGATGTTCCGCGACGGCTCGGTGGCCGTGACCGACGACGGGCGCGGCATCCCGGTCGGCCTGCATCCGGTGGAAGGCGTGCCGGTGGTGGTGCTTGCCTACACGGTGCTGCACGCCGGCGGCAAGTTCGACAAGACGTCGGGCGCCTCCGCCTATGCGTTTTCGGGCGGCCTGCATGGGGTGGGCGTGGCGGTGACGACGGCGCTGTCGCTCAAGGTGGCCGTCGATGTACGGCGCGAGGGCAAGGCCTGGCATGTGGAGTTTGCCGACGGCGGTCGCGCGATCAGCGAACTGGTCGAGGTTGGCCCCTGCGGCAAGCAGACCGGTACCCGCGTGCATGTGTGGCCGGATCCGAAGTATTTCGACGCGCCGCGTGCCTCGCTCGCCGAGATCGAGCGCCTGCTGCGCTCCAAGGCGGTGCTGCTGCCGGGCGTGACGGTGACGCTCGAGGTGGAGCAGGCCGACGGCAGCTTCGCCAAAACCGAATGGCGCTACGCCGACGGTCTGACTGGCTACCTGCGCGAGATGGCAGGCGGTGTCGATCCGCTGGTGCCGGTGTTCGCGCAAGAGAAATACGCCGGGCAGGACGAGGATTTCGCGCCCGGCGAGGGTGCGGCCTGGGCCTTCGCGTGGTTCGACGGCTTCGTCGGCAGTGAAAGTTATGTGAACCTGATCCCAACGGTGAACGGCGGCACGCATGAATCTGGCCTGCGCGCCGGAGTGTTCGAGGCGGTGAAGTCCTTCGTCGAGCACCATGCGCTGTTGCCGCGCGGCGTGAAGCTGCAGCAGGACGATGTGTGCGGCAAGATGAGCTTCCTGCTCTCCGCGCGCCTGCTCGACCCGCAGTTCCAGGGCCAGGTGAAGGAAAAGCTCAACTCGCGCGAGGCGGTGAAGCTCGTGTCCACAATGGTGATGCCGCTCTTCGAAGCCTGGCTGAACCAGAACGTGGAGCAGGGCAAGGCGATCGCGGAACTGGCGATCAAGCAGGCGCAGAGCCGGCTGAAGGACGCGCAGAAGGTCGAGAAGAAGAAGACCTCCGGCGTTGCGGTGCTGCCCGGCAAGCTCTCCGATTGCGAGAGCGAAGACATCAACCACAACGAGCTCTACCTCGTCGAGGGCGATTCGGCCGGCGGCTCGGCCAAGCTCGCCCGTTCGCGCGAGACGCAGGCGATCCTGCCGTTGCGCGGCAAGGTGCAGAACTCTTGGGAGATCGATCCCAACCGGCTGTTCGCCAACAACGAGATCCACGACATTGCGGTGGCGCTGGGCGTGGACCCGCACACGCCGGAAGCGCCGGATACGGTGCTGGCCAACCTGCGCTACGGCAAGGTCATCATCATGGCGGATGCGGACGTCGACGGTTCGCACATCCAGACCTTGCTGCTGACGCTGTTCCTGCGGCACTTCCCGCGCCTGGTCGCGCGGGGCCATGTGTGGATCGCGTTGCCGCCGCTCTACCGCGTGGATGTGCCGGCCTCAGGCAAAAAGCGCCCCGCGCGGCGCCTGTATTGCCTTGACGAGCGTGAGCTGGCCGCGGTGCGCGACCGGCTGGTCAAGGAAGGCGTCAAGCCGGAGCAGCTCGAAATCGGCCGCTTCAAGGGCCTCGGCGAAATGAACCCGGAGCAGCTCAAGGAAACCGCGATGGATCCGTCAACCCGGCGCGTGTTGCCGGTCACGCTGGACGACATCGCGCTGACCGATACCACCAAGCTCTTTGATCTGCTGATGGGCAAGGGCGAGGCATCAGGCCGCCGCGCCTGGATGGAAGCCAAGGGCAATCTGGTTGAGGCTGATCTGTAAGCTCCCCGCGCCGGGGCCGTGATCGCCCCCGGGGCGATTGGGAGAGCGCCGGGCGGGCTCAAGTCAGCGGCCGCCGTGCCGTTCTCCCGGGCATGTACGCGCTCGCGCCCGCATCGCTGCCTAGCCTGACACGTCGCCGCCTTGTCTCCGCGGGTCTCGGCGGCCTTGCGCTTGCCGGCTTGGGCAGTGGGTGCCAGCCCGAGGCGTTCTCCGTTCCGCCCCGCCCGCTGCGCATCGCGATCGACTTGTGGGCCGGGCACTACCCATTGCTGCTTGCGCGCGAGCGCGGTTTGCTCAAGGCGCGGGGCGTTGACGTCGAGGTCGTGATTCCCGAGAACACTCGGCAGTTGCTGTCGGACTTCGCGGCGGGTTCCTACGATGGCGTGTGTGTGTCGCTCGGCGACATGATCACGCTCACGCGCGCCGCGCCGGATATCCACATGGTGCTGGCCTCGGGCGAGTCGATCGGGGCCGACCGCATCCTCGGCCGCGAATCGCCCTCGCGCGTGGAGGATGTCCGCGGTGCCCGCATCGGAACCTCGCTCGGCGGTTTTGGCGAACTGCTGGTGCTGCGTTTCGCCAAGCGCTACGGCCTGTCGCTCGGCGATATCGAGCTGGTACAAGTGGATGCGTCCGAGGTGCCCGCTCACCTTGCCCGCGGCGCGATCGACTACGGCCACACATGGGAACCCTATGTCGCGCAGGCGCGCGAGGAGGGGTTTGTCGAGGTGTTTTCCAGTCGCGACACCCCTGGCCTGGTGGTCAACGGGCTGGTTTGTCATGGCTCGGTGTTACAGCGACGCGGGGCGGAGATCCGGGCGCTGATCGCTGCCTGGTTCGAGGCCGTCGATTGGTGGAACCGCTACGAACTGGATGCCGAGCCGATTCTGCGGCGGGCACTGCAGGGCCGCACGAATGAAGTCGTCAGGGTTGCGATCCGCTTGCTGACGCGCGACGACAACCGCGCGAAGTTTCGTCGCGGACCGACCGAAGAGTCGCTCTACCGCGTGGCGGAGGTGTATGCCGACCATTTCATCGCGCGAGGCCTCATCGGCCGCCGCCCGGCGCCGTACGAACTGCTCGATCCGGGCTTTCTCGCATGAACATTCGCACCCGCCTGCTGCTTGTGCTGGTGGCGGCGGCGCTGGTGCCGCTGTATCTGGCCGGCTGGTATGCGCTGCGGGCTAATTCGGCGGCACGGGCGGAGCGCGAAGACGCCGCGCTTGCCTCGCGCGCGAACGACATGGCGGCGGACGTCGAAAGTTTCGTCCGCGGCTCGCTTGAGGCCTTGCGCGCAGATGCCGGACAGCCGATTTTCGAGCGTTACCTGACCACCGCACCGGACGCGCGCGCGCCGATGCAGGCCGAACTGCGCGGCGCGCTGCGCAGTGTGGCCTTAAAAGACCCGATCCATGTGATGTCCGCGGCATTGCTCGATGCCTCCGGGCAGGTATTGGGCGATACCACGCTCGCGCCCGCCGACCGTGAGCCCGGTCAAAGCAGCCCGTGCGCAACGCTGGCACTGAGTAGCGGCCTTGGCACGCTGACCGGCCCCAGCGTGGAAGGTGCGTCGCGCAGGCCGTTCATCTATTTTTGCCAGCCGGTACGCAATGCGCGTGGCCACATTATCGGGCTGCTACGCCTGCGCGTTTCGGCGGCACGCCTGCAGGCCATTGTATGGCGCGGCGCGCTGAATGATTCTTCGCAGCGGCGCGTGCTGGTGCTGGGCCGTGAGGGCGTGCTGGTGGCGCATAGCTCGCGGCCGGAATGGGTCTTGCGTGCGCGCGTCGGTGGCGACCCAGCATCGGATGCGCGACTGCGGCGCGAGGGGCTGCTGGCGCCTGACGGCGAGATCCAGCGCTTGTCGGGCGCATTGCCGCCCGCCAGCCAGACTGCGCAGCTCGCGTGGGTTGATACCGGGGCAGAACAACTACGTGTTGCGGCCGTTAACGTGCGCGACAGCGCCTGGCGAGTGGTCGTGCTGATACCTCGGGCCGTGTGGCTTGCAGGCTCCAGGGCGGAAGGCCGCACGATAGTCTGGCTGGGCGGCGCACCGT
>JAJZLD010000035.1 GCA_021803785.1 Pseudomonadota bacterium
GCGATCTGCTGCTGGCGCTGTTGCTGACCGCATTTTTTCTCACCGGCTTCAATGCCTTGCTGCTGGCCTTCCTGGTTGTTGGCGCCGCCTACTCCTGGTGGGGCCAGCGCAGCCTGAGTCGCGCGCTGGCGCCGCTTGGCGACGCCGTTGCGCTGGCAGAGAAGGTCGGACGGGGCGAGTTCGGCAGCCGCATCACCGGCATTGCCGACGACAACGAAATCGGCCGACTGGTCTGGGCGCTCAACGACATGCTCGACCAGTTGGAGGCGTATTTCCGCGAGGCGGACGACTCTTTCCAGGCGCAGATGGCTGGCCGTTACGCGCGCATTGCGCAGGGGCAGGGACTGCATGGCGGTTTCCGCCGTGCCATCGAGCGGCACAATGCCTTGCTCGCCAGCATGTCCGACAAGCTTCGCGTAGAGCGCAAGAATACATTGCTGTCGAAGTCCAGCCAGCTCAATGCGGCCCATCTGATCGGCAACATGACTGGCATCCAGGCCGATTTGCGCGACATCGCCGAGCGCATGCGCGAGGCGGCGACCACGGCCACCCAGACGGCGCAGGAGGCTTCGCACAATCAAGTCGCCGTCGCCGAAGTGGAAAAGCACCTGGCCGAAATCGCCGACCGCATCCTCCAGGTAGCAGACGCGATCACCCAGCTCAATGCGCGCAGCCTCGAGATCAACCAGGCCGTCAGCTTGATCACCGAAATCTCCGACCAGACCAATCTGCTGGCGCTCAACGCGGCGATCGAGGCGGCGCGGGCGGGCGAGTCCGGCCGCGGCTTCGCCGTCGTCGCCGACGAGGTGCGCAAGTTGGCCGAGAAGACGCGCTCCGCCTCGCAGTCGATCGGTCAGGTGATGAGTCTGCTGACGCAGGACGGCGTGCAGATGCAGAGCGATGCCCAGCAGATGCGCACGATGGCGGAAAATTCTGCTCACGTCGTCAGCAGCCTGGCCGGCACCTTTGGCCGCTTCGCTGCCTCTGCCCTCGAAACCGAGCGCGCCGCGGTGGGGATGCAGGACATGAGCTTCTCCACACTGGTGAAGATCGACCACATCATCTACAAGCAACGCGCTTACATGGCGCTCAACAGCGGCGGCGATGCCCAGTACGCGGAGCCGGTCGGCGTGGGGCATCGGCAATGCCGGCTCGGCCAGTGGTATCTCGGCGAAGGCAAGGCGCGCTTCGGCGACACGCCGTCCTTCTCGGCGCTCGATGCACCTCATGCCCAGGTCCATGATGGCGCTCACAGCATGCTGGCGCAGCTCAAGCTCGACTGGGAAAACGATACCGAGGTGCAGCGGGTCATCCTCGAAGCGCTCCAGCAGATGGAGGCGGGCAGCCAGGGTGTGATGGATCGCCTCGATCGCATGTTGGCCGAGAAACGCTCGGGGTGAGCGGCTTCATGGCCGCGCGGGGGCGGCGCCCGGCCCCCGCCCGTCTCCCGATTGATACGTGCTAGCGGAGGTGCTCAGTCAGCACGTTCCTGGTGAGCTTGGCGCCCTCGTCGGCTCGCGCCGCCTGCGCCGCCAGGCGGGCGATCGGCACGCGCGGCTCGCGGCGGCAGATGCCCGCGTCGATACGGCGCGCCTCGCATGGTTCCTGAGCATCCGCCTGACCGGGCACTTTTGGTGTGGCGAGCGGCGACCTTTCTGCGCTCTTCAATGATGGCAATCCGGTCTGGAGCGGTGTCGCAGGGCTGACTCAGCCCAACTTCGACGCCGGGCGAATCGGCGCCAGTGTCGACAGCGCCCGTGCCACGCGCGAAGCCTTGGTCGCCCAGTACCAGAATACGGTGCAGAGCGCTTTCCGCGAAGCTGACGATGCGTTGGTGTCGCGCGCGAAGCTTCGCTACGAGAATGGCTACACCAGCTATCTCGAAGTAATCGACGCCGATTGTGCGTTGTTCTCGGCTGATCTGAACCCAATCGCAACACAAAGCGCGGTGCTGGGAGCGTCGCTGGAACGCTCTCGCGCGCTCGGTGGGACGTGGATGGACAAGCGCATCGAAGCGCAGGCTAAACCTGCGGGGTAAGCGCTGCTGACGTTGTGCATCCGCGACGCAAGTCTTGTAGGGCTTTGCGTCCGCCGGTTGCGCGCGGATAATCGCGCCACATTGATTTGGAGGGATTTCATGAGAGCACTTCGCATTGCCGTAGCCGTTGCCGCCGTTGCCGCTGCCAGCCAGGCACACGCCGTGGGTGTTGGCGTACGTGCGGGCACAACTGGTATTGGTGCCGACCTTGGTTTCAGCGTTGCGCCGACGCTGCTCGCACGGGTTGGTTACTCCTACCTGAACTACAGCAACACCGTCGAAGTGACCGACGTCAAATACGACGGCAAGCTCAAGCTGTCGAACGGCAGCTTGCTGCTCGACTGGAGCCCGCTGGGCCCGTTCCGCATCACCGGCGGCCTGATCCTCAACGACAACAAAGTCGACGTCACCGGTACCCCGACGGGCAACACCTACACGATCAACGGCAATACCTACCCGGCCGCCGCAGTCGGCACGCTGAATGGCACCGTCAAGGTGGGCAACAAGGCGGCGCCTTACCTGGGCATTGGCTACGGCAACGTCGCCACCGCAGGCGTGAACTTCTACTTCGACCTCGGTGTGGTATTCCAGGGCACGCCGAAGGCGGAGCTGACCGCCAACTGCGGCAGCGCAATCGTCGGTACGCCGAGCTGTTCGCAACTGCAGAGCGACGTTGCGGCCGAGCAGGCCAAGCTCGCGGATGATCTGAAGAGGTTCCAGTACTACCCGGTTGCCAACATCGGCATCACGATTGGTTTTTGATCGCCTCGTTGCGGGCTTGGCGGGCGCCTGCGGGCGCCCGTCGTCGTTTCAGGAGTTGCATGTGACCCGCTCGCTTTTGCTTGACTCGTCGCTGTTGGCGCCGGCGCTGGATGCGGCGAAGGATGCGCCAGGCCGACGCAAGAACCTCAACCTGCATACCTCGGTCGACGCTCCGGCGCAGCGTTTCTTCAACGCGATGGAGCCGGACAGCTATGTGCGTCCGCACCGGCATCTGGATGCTGGAAAGGAGGAGACGTTGCTGGTGGTACGCGGCAGCGTCGGCGTATTTGAATTCGATGAAGATGGCACAGTGATCCGCGCTGCGCGCTTGTCAGCGAGCAGCGATGCCTTCGGCCTTCATGTGCCGCTTGGCGTCTGGCATTCGCTCGTCGCACTTGAGTCGGGTACGGTGTTCCTCGAGGTGAAGGGCGGGCCTTATGTGCCTTTTTCGCCCGAAGACTTTGCGCCCTGGGCACCCGCCGAGGGCGATGCCGCGGCCGCGGACTTCATCGCGGCGTTGCGCCACAAGCTGGGCTGAACCATGCTGGACATCGTGCTCGTTCACCCCCAGATTCCGCCCAACACCGGCAACGCGATCCGGCTCAGTGCCAACGTTGGCGCCCGGCTGCATCTGGTGGAGCCGCTGGGTTTCGATCTGTCTGACAAGCAGCTCAAGCGCGCCGGCCTCGACTACCACGACCTCGCACATGTCACGGTACATCCGGACTGGGCTGCCTGCCGTGCGGCACTCGCCGGCAAGCGGTTCTTCGCGCTGACCTCGCGCGGCACGGTGCGCTACGACACCGTGCGCTATACGCCGGACGATGTGCTGGTGTTCGGCTGCGAAACAGCCGGATTGCCGCAAGCGATCCGCGATGAATTCGATGCGGAACATTGCCTGCGTGTGCCGATGTTGCCGGGCAATCGCAGCATCAACCTGTCCAACACCGTTGCGCTGGTCGCTTACGAAGCGTGGCGGCAGCACGGCTTCGCGGCAGGCATCTGAGCACGCTGTCGCGCCAGCGGGCAAAATGACGGGCTGGTCGTCAGGGATTGGAAAGGGCTGCTCGTATGCGTCATTGGCCTCTGCTGGTGCCCGTGGTGGCGATAGCCCTGCTTGGCGCGGCGCTCAATCTGCCGCTCGGTACGGCGCTGACGATTGCCTGCGTGGTGGCCTTGATGGCGGTTGTCATTGCGGCCGTCCATCACGCGGAAGTCGTTGCGCATCGGGTCGGCGAGCCCTTCGGCACGCTGGTGCTGGCGCTCGCGATCACGGTGATCGAGGTGGCGCTGATCGTCTCGATGATGCTTGCCGGCGGGCCTGAGAAGGCGGCGCTCGCACGTGATTCGGTGTACGCGACGGTGATGATCATCTGCACAGGCGTAATCGGCGCCTGCCTCGCCGCTGGCGCCTTGCGCCACCGCGAACAGTCTTTTCGCACCGAAGGAGCCGGGCCTGCGCTGGCTGCCTTGGTGACGATGGCCGCGATGGTGCTGGTGCTGCCGATCTTCACCACCTCGGCGCCAATTGCCCAGTACTCGACCTCGCAATTGGTGTTCATCGCGGCCGCGTTGCTGGTGCTCTGGGCGGTCTTTGTCTTTGTGCAGACGGTGCGGCATCGCGACTACTTTTTGCCGCCGGACGATGCTCACGATGCCGACACGCACGCCGCGCCGCCGAGCAACGCCGCCGCGCTCGCCAGCTTTGGCTTGCTGCTGGTGTCGCTGGTGGCGGTGGTTGGTCTCGCGAAGGTGCTCTCGCGGCAGATCGAGGCGGCGGTGGCTGCGGCGGGTGCGCCGCAATCGGTGATTGGTATCGCGATCGCGATGCTGGTGCTGCTACCTGAAACCACTGCGGCCTTGCGCGCCGCCATCGCGAACCGGCTGCAGACGAGCATGAACCTCGCGCTTGGCTCGGCCCTGGCCAGCATTGGCCTGACGATTCCGGTGGTCGTGCTGGCAGCAGTCTGGTTCGATCTGCCGCTGGTGTTGGGGCTCGATTCGAAGGATTTGGTGTTGCTTACGCTCGCCTGCCTCGTCAGCACGATCACGCTTGGCACCGGCCGCACGAACCTGATGCAGGGCGCCGTGCACTTGGTGATCTTTGCGGCCTTCCTGTTCCTTTCGCTGGTGCCCTGAGCCGGCTCAGCCAGCGAACTGCCTGACCAGCAGGCCGGCAAGCGCGCAAGCGCCGATCACATGGATCACGTTGCGCTTGAAGCGGGATAACGTGATCCCAGTCTGCCCGGCGGGGCCGCCGAAGCTGATGAAGCCGAGTTTCAGCCAGAACAGGAAGGCTTCGCGGAAGCTGACCGCTGGCGGCGCGGCGGAGGGTGAGGCTTGCGTCATGGCGGGGGCTCGCGGATTGTCCAGTCTCGACGTGGCCCGGATCGGATGCGCGAGATTGTCGCCCGCAGAACGGAAAACGCCCACCGGTTTTAGCCGGCGGGCGTTGGCTTGCGTGAAGTGCTGCGTCAGGCGGTGGCTTCGACCGGCTTCTTCAGCGCATATAGCGCCACGGCGGTGACTGCGGTGCCCGCGACCAGCGCGAGGATGTAGCCGCCGAGGTTGCCCACCGCATTCGGGATCGGCAGCACGAACACGCCACCGTGCGGCACGCGCAGCGTGCAGCCCAGTACCATCGACAGCGCACCGGCGGTGGCCGAGCCGGCCATCAGTGCCGGGATCACGCGCAGCGGGTCCTTCGCCGCGAAGGGGATCGCGCCTTCGGTGATGAAGGAGATACCCAGCACTGCGGTGGCCTTGCCGGCTTCGCGTTCGTCTTCCGAGAAGCGGTTCTTGAACAGCATCGTCGCGAGCGCGATGCCCAGCGGTGGCGTCATGCCGGCGGCCATCACCGCGGCCATCGGTGCGAACACATCGCTACCGAGCAGGCCGGTGGCGAAGGCGTAGGCCGCCTTGTTGATCGGGCCGCCCATGTCGAAGGCCATCATCGAACCGAGCAGCAGGCCGAGGAACACCGCGCTAGAACCCTGCAGGCCCTTGAGCCATGCGGTGATCGCGCCGAGCACTGCAGCCACCGGCTCGCCGACCACGTAGTACATCAGCAGGCCGACGATGGTGGTGCCGAGCAGCGGCAGGATCAACACCGGCTTGAGGCCATCGAGATTGCGGCCGAGCTGGATCTTGTCGTTGAGGAACTTCACCGTGTAGCCGGCAAGGAAGCCCGCGGCGATACCGCCGAGGAAGCCTGAGCCGATCGACGCGGCGATCATGCCGCCGATCATGCCGGGCGCGAGGCCGGGGCGATCCGCGATCGAGTGTGCGATGTAGCCGGCGAGGATAGGCACCATCAGCGCGAAGCCACTCTTCGCGCCAATCGTGAACAGCGTCCAGCCCAGCGTGCCCTTGTGTGCGTCGTCATACACATAGATGCCGCCCAGCGCGAAGCCGAGTGCGATCAGCAGGCCTCCCGCGACGACGAAGGGAATCATGAAGGACACGCCGGTCATCAAGTGCTTGTAGGCACCGGTGCGTGCGGCCGATTGCTGTGCCTTCAGATCCTTCACCTTGTCGGCCATGTCAGCGGCGGCGCTAACGCGTGCTTCGGTCAGCGCGGTGCGGATCAGGGCCGCGCCGTCGTTGATGGCGGCCTTGGTGTTGGTCTCGTAGATGCGTTTGCCGACAAAGCGGCTCTTGTCCACCTTGGTGTCCGCCGCGATCACCACGATCTCGGCATTCGCGATTTCATCGGCCGTCAGCGCGTTCTGCGCGCCGACCGAACCCTGGGTCTCGACCTTGATCGTGCGGCCGAGGGCCTTGGCGCCGCCTTCCAGGCCTTCGGCGGCCATGAAGGTGTGCGCGATTCCGGTGGGGCAGGAGGTGATCGCCACGATCTGCGGCATCGCCGGGTTCCGTGCAGTGGCAGCGGGATGCGCTGCCGGCGAAGCGGCGCCGGCCAGGGCCTGGCGGATCACACTGTCTGCGTCACGAATCGCCGGTGCGGTGGGGCCTTCGACAATCCGCTTGGCGCCGAAGCGGGCTTTGTCGACCTGTGTATCGGCGGCGATGATGACCAGATCGGCTGCTGCGATGTCGGCATCGCTCAGCGCGTTGCGGGTGCCCACCGAACCCTGCGTTTCGACGCGGATCGTGTGGCCCAGCCGCGCAGCAGCTTGCTCAAGCGCTTCGGCGGCCATGAATGTGTGCGCGATGCCGGTGGGGCAGGCGGTCACGGCGACTATGCGTGCCATGGTGGATCTCCTCTTGTGGTGTGCTGTGTGGTGTGCGTGTCGGAGTCAGGCGACTACGGTGGTGCGTATGCGTTCGGCGAGTGCGCGTACCTCATCCGGTGCCGGCAGATGCGGCCCGAGCCTGGCGAGCTTGGCTGCCGAAAAAGCGGTTGCAAGCTGCGCGGCGGCCTGGAGGCTTGCGCGTTCCAGCGTTGCGGCCACGATGCCGGCCACCATCGCGTCGCCGGCACCGACGGTGCTGACGGGCTCGATTTCCGCCGGGTGTGCCAGCAGCGCTTCTTCGCGATTCAGGAACAGCGCGCCATCGCCGCCCATCGAGACGACCAGGGTGCGGAGTGCCGGCGTGTCGTGCAGCAGCTTGCGGCCTGCTGCGACGACTGCGTCGACGTGCGGCAGCGCATGGCCGACCAGTTCGGCGAGTTCGTCGCGGTTCGGTTTTGCGATATCCGGCCCGGCCGCGATCGCCGCGGCCAGTGCCGCACCGCTGGCATCGAGCAGGCTACGTCCGCCGCGCTGGCGTACCGCTTCGATCAGGCGGGCATAGATCTCGGCCGGCCAACCCGGTGGCAGGCTGCCTGCGAGCACAACCCAGCCCGCCTGCGGTAACAGGGCATCCAGGCAGGCCTCGAAGTGAGCCGTCGCCTGTGCGATGGCATCAGCAGAAAGGCTGGGGCCGGGCATGTTCACGTCGGTGGTCTCGCCGGTTGCGCGGTCTACCAGTTTGGTGTTGATGCGGGTCAGGCCGTCGAGGTAGTGGAAGCGGTTTTCGATTTGCTTTGCGGCAAACAGTGCCTCGAACTGCGCGGCGTTGTCACGCCCGAGCAGGCCGCTGACTGCAGTCGGCACGCCAAAGTCGGCTAGGCAGGACGCGACGTTGATGCCCTTGCCGCCCACGTCGGCCTGCATGCTCAGCGCGCGGTTGACCTCGCCAAGCTTGAGCCCACTCACGGCGATCGTGTGATCCAGCGCCGGGTTCAGCGTGAGCGTCAGCACCACGGGGCTGCGGGATGTAGCGATCGAGCTCATAGCGCGCGCACCGCTTCGGGGGTGCTGGCCGCGACTGCGCGTTCGGCCAGTGTCTGCATGGCGGCGAGCGACTCGCTGCGCAGTGCGGCCTTTACCGACGCGACCTCCTGCGCGCTCATCGACAGTTCATCGACGCCGAGGCCGGTGAGGATGCGGGCGCCCAAGGGGTCCCCCGCAAGGCCGCCGCACACGCCCACCCATGTGCCGGAGGCTTTTGCAGCCCGTACGGTACTGGCGATCAACGTCAGCACCGCCGGGTGCAAGCTATCGGCCTGAGCGGCCAGATCCGGGTGTTGGCGGTCGATCGCCAGCGTGTATTGCGTCAGATCGTTGGTGCCGATCGAGAAGAAGTCGACCAGTGGCGCGAAGCGGTCGGCCATTACCGCGACGGCGGGCACTTCCACCATGATGCCGATCGGCACCAAAGGGCCATCCACCTGCGCACGGGCACGAGCGCAGTGGGTGCGAAGGGCTTCGATCTCGCTGGTGTGCGTGACCATCGGGAACATGATCTTGATCGGGCCGTGCTTGGCGGCGCGATACAAGGCGCGCAACTGGGTGTAGAGCAGATCCTGGCGGGTCAGCAGCAGGCGCGCGCCACGTACGCCGAGGAAGGGGTTTTCTTCCTTGGTGAGGTTCAGGTAGGGCACCTGCTTGTCGCCGCCGATGTCCAGTGTGCGGATGATCAGCGGCCGGCCGGCCATCACCTCGGTCATCTCGCGGTAGATGCGGTACTGCTCGTCCTCGTCCGGCGCGGTGTCGCGTTCAAGGAATAGGAACTCGGTGCGCATCAGGCCCACGCCCTCCGCGCCAGCCTCGATCGCCGCCGCGGCCTGCTTGGCGTTGGCGACGTTGGCTGCGATTTCGACGCGATGGCCGTCGGTTGTTTCGGCGGGCTGGTGGCGGCTTTCACGCAGGGCGGCACGGGCGGCGGCCTGTGCGGCGATAACCGCTTCGGCGCGGTCGAGGTCGGCGCCCGCCACATCAAGGTACACCGCGCCGACGCTGCCATCGATTACCGCCTTGCTGCCCTCGGGGGCCGCGAGCAGCGCGCTGCCGGCGGCGACGATGGCCGGCAGGCCCAGCGTGCGGGCGAGGATGGCGGTGTGCGAAGTCGGCCCGCCGCCACTGATCGCAAGGCCGACGATGAAGCGCATGTCGAGTTGCAGCGTGTCGGACGGCGTCAGATCCTCGGCGACCAGGATGCTCGGTGCGTTCAGCACCATGCGCTGGCGTGTTACGCCGAGCAGGGTGCACAGCACCCGCTCGCCGACATCGCGCAGATCGGTGGCGCGGGCGGCCAGTAGCGGATCGGCGAGTCGCTGCAGTTTCTCTACACGCGCCTTGATCACATGCTGCCAGGCCCACGCCGGGCCGTGACCGTTCAGAATCTGCACCATGGCATCGCGCAGCAGTTCGGCGTCGTTGAGCAGTTCGCGATGCGCGCTGAAGATGGCCGCCTCATTGGCGCCAAGGCGGGTGCGGGTTTCCGCTTCGAGCATGCTGAGCGCTTCGCGCACCTTCAGCACCGCGGTTTCCAGGGCTTCGCCGTCGGCGATGACGTCACCCGGGGTGTCCTGAATGTCGAAGCGCTGCGCGGCGTGATGCACCAGTCGGCCGATTGCGAGGCCGGGGCTCGCGCCAAGGCCGTAGATCGTTTGCGAGGCGTGCTCGGGCAGCCAGGCTGGCGCCTGGCGGCGCGCTGCCATCGCGTTGCGGCGTGCGCGCTCGGCATTGGCCTGTTCCTCGGACGACAGCGTGCGCATCACTTCCAGCATGGCGTCGACCGCGCGGCGTGCGTCGTTGCCGCGTGCAGCAACAGTGAGTGTGTCGCCGCGCGTGGCACCGAGCGACAGTAGTCCGGTGAGCGCTTTTGCGTCAGCGAACTCCTGCCCTTTGGCGATGCGGATCTCGCTGCTGAAACGCTTGGCTACCTCGGTCCAGCGTGTCGCCGGGCGGGCGTGCAAACCATTCGGGTAGTCCAGCGTCCAGCTCGCCTCAGCGTCGGCCGGCCAAGGCAGTGCGACCGGCGCGGGGAAGGGTTGTGCCGTCGGGGCGTCGGCGAGCGCGCTCACGATCAGCTCTGGGTCGTTGGTCTCGACCAGCATCTCGATGCTCTCGGGGCGCTGCATCAGGCGGGTCAGGCGCCGCAACAGGGCAATGTGTTCGTCGGACTGTGCCGCGATCGCGACGATCAGCCGCGCGGGCTCGCCGTCTTTCCAGCTCACGCCATTGCGGATCTGCACCACGGCCACACCGGTACGGCGGATCAGGTGACGGTCGTCGACCATGCCGTGCGGTATCGCGACCGTTGCTCCCAGCAACGTATTCGCGACTTCTTCGCGCTTGAGCAGGCTGTCTACATAGCCCGGCTCGATGTAGCCGGCCTCAACCAGAAGTTGCCCCGCAAGGCGGATCGCAGCCGTCTTGTCGGTGGCCTGAGCGTTCAATAAAACGCACTTGCTTGTAATCGTTTCCATCGCCTTATCCGATCGCGCACGCCAAATTTGGATGTTGTAGTTGTAATCGATTACATCTTATATGTCAAAGAGTTTTGTTTATGAAGCCCTTTGTCGTACCGCAAAGCCTTTCTTGGAAAAAGGTTTGGTTCGCAAACCAAAAAGCGCAGCGGCAAGAAAATTGCTGCTCAGAACGCACGCCTCCGGGCTTTTTGGGTCAGAATGAATGAGTAATCGATTACATTACGACGGGGTAGTGCATGGCTCGGATCATTGATGTGGCGAAACACGCGGGGGTGTCTGTGGCCACCGTCTCCCGCGTGCTGTCCGGCTTGCCCGGCGTCAGCGAACACACCCGGGCACGCGTCCAGGCTGCCGCGAAGGCGCTGAACTACCGGCCCGATCTGGCGGCGCGGCGTCTGCGCTCGCGCCGTACTGACACCATCGGCCTGATCGTGTCGGATATCCGTAACCCGTTCTTTACCGAGGTCAGCCGCGCGGTGGAGGACATGGCCTACGAACACGGCCAGCGCGTAATCCTGTGCAATGCCGATGAGGACCCGGAGAAAGAGGCCTTCTATCTGGAGCTGATGCACAACGAGAACGTTAGCGGCGTGATCCTGTCGCCGACGCTGCAACGGCTCTCACAGTTCCGCGCGAGCGACTACACCTTCCCGGTGGTGCTTGTGGACCGTTGCGAACGCGGCACCGAAGCCGACGCCGTGGTGCTCGACAACGTCGACGCGGCCTACCGCCTGACTGAACACCTTATCGAGCGCGGTCACCGCCGCATCGCCTTTCTGTATGGCGCGGGCAGCGCGACGGGCCAGCAGCGGAACGAGGGCTACGCTCTGGCGATGGCGCGCGCCGGATTGGCTGCGCAAGCCTTCGCCTTGCGGCCTGTGGTGGCCGATGCGCGCGATGCGGCGCTAGAGCTGCTCGGTGGTCGGCAGCCGCCCGAGGCGCTCATGGCAAGCAACGGCTTACTATTGCTCGGGGTCGCAGAAGCTGTGCGGGAGTTGGGCCTGGCGTGCCCGGAACGCATCGCCGTGGCAGGCTTCGATGATCTGCCTTGGGCTCGCTTGGTGGATCGCGGGCTTTACCGTGATTGCACAGCCCACCTACGACATCGGGCGTGCCGCAATCGAATTGCTGTTGCAGCGCATTGCGCAGCCCTCGCAGGCGGTTCGTCGCGTGGTGTTGCGCGGGGAACTGATCGTCCGCGGTTCTACGGTGCAGCGCGTCACCGCGCCGGCCTGAGCGCCGACTTCAGCCTTCGATCTTGGGGTCGCGCGCGAGCAGGAGCTCGACCGCTTCCCGTGGCGGCAATCCCTCGTGCAGCACCGCGTCGACTGCCGCGGTGATCGGCATGTCCACGCCGAGTCTGCGCGAGAGCGCGGCCACTTCACGCGCAGTCGGCACCCCTTCGGCGACATGGCCAAGGCTGCCGAGGATCTCGTCGAGCTTGCGGCCTTCGGCCAGAGCAAGGCCGACGCGGCGGTTGCGCGACAGATCGCCGGTACATGTGAGGATGAGGTCGCCTACGCCAGCGAGGCCGCTGAAGGTTTCGCGACGTCCGCCAAGTGCGAGGCCGAGGCGCGTGATCTCGGCCAGGCCCCGCGTGATCAGCGCGGCGCGGGCGTTGAGCCCGAAGCGCATGCCATCGCAGATGCCGGTTGCAATCGCCAGCACATTCTTCACCGCACCGGACACCTCGGCGCCGACGACGTCGTCCGCCGCGTAGATGCGCAGCCGGTTGTGATGTAGCTGCGCCGCCCAATGCGTTGCAAAAGCGAGCGAATTGCCGGCAAGCGTGACGGCGCCTGGAAGCCCGGCCGCGACCTCTTGCGCAAAACTGGGGCCGGTCAGCACTGCAACCGGGTGCGCGGCACCAAGCTCGTCCGCCGCAATATCGTGTGGCAGCTTGCCGGTGCCGGCCTCCAGCCCCTTGCAGGCCCAGATTACCGGGAGCGACGGCGCCAGCTCGGCGACCGAACGAAGGCAGAAACGCAGGCCGGCCGTGGGTGTGACAACCAGCACGAGGTCCGCGCCGGAGAAGGCTTCGGCGTGCGCGTCGACAACGTCGACCGATGCCGGCAGTTTCACGCCGGGTAGCAACGGATTCTCGCGCGAGCTGCGCAACTGCGCCTGAAGGTCGGTCTCCCGCCCCCACAGTGCGATCGAATGGCGTGCGGAAAAGCTGAGGGCCAGTGCAGTCCCCCAAGCGCCCGAACCCAGGATGGCGATGCGGCTCATGGTGCTTTCACCCTAGACTGGTTGGCGGAAAAGTGCGTGGCAGGCAGCGTACTGGCGCTGCCGCACGCTGGGGGCATCAGTCGCCCCAGACATCCTGGGCGCGGGCGAAGCCGCTTGCGCCGTCACGATGTTTGACGCGGACCCAGCCGGAGCTTAGCTTCTCGCCGAATTCGAGGATGACATCCTTCTCGGCGCGGAAAGCCACCGGGCTGGCGGCGTCGGCCTGCTGGTAGATCTCGGCGGTGGCTGCGGTGACGATCACGGTGCGGGCATTGGCGAGCGATTTACGCTCGATCCAAGCGATGCCACCCGATGCGTCACGAACCTTGGCCCACTGATCCAGCCCGACGATCAGTTCGACCGGCGTACCGCGCTGGATCACGAAGAGCTTCTTACCTTGCTTCGAGGGTGCGTCGTAGAGCACCGCCACCTCGTTCACGGAACGGAATTCAAGCGCCGCCGCGGCGCCCGGAAAGGCGATCGCGGCGGCGGACAGCCAGGCTGCAAGTGCACGCATGCGTGGTTACTGGATTGCCACGTCGCTGCCAGCGGCTTGCTGCTGTTCCTGGCGGGCTTGGTACAGCGCTTCGAAGTTCACCGGGGCCAGCAGGATCGGCTGGAAGCCGGCGCGGGTGATCGCGTCGGAGACTGCTTCACGGGCGTACGGGAAGAGGATGTTGGCGCAGCCGATCATCGTCACCGGCTGAATATCGGCTTCGGCGAAGTTGCGGATCTGGAACACGCCGCACTGAGCGACTTCAACCAGGAACACGGTCTTCTCGCCCGAGGTGGCCTTGACGGTGACGTTGACCACTACGTTGTAGTAGCCGTCGTCAACCTTGTTGGCGGCGGTGTTCAGCTCGACGGCGATCTGCGGCGCTTCGCGCTCGAGGAAGATCTGCGGCGCGTTCGGCACCTCGATCGAGAGATCCTTGACGTAGAGTTTTTCGATCGAGAAGACCGGTTGTGCTTGTTCGCTCATTTTTTACTGCCTGGTGTGGTGATGTTGAATGGGGCGCAGGCGAGGGGCCTGCAAACGAAACTGGATTATGCCTGACCGCGTTCAGGCGTCCGGGCCGGCAAGCAGCGGATCAAGCTCGCCGGCATGATCCAGTGCATACAAGTCGTCGCAGCCGCCAATGTGGCGTTCGCCGATGAAAATCTGCGGCACGGTACGCCGGCCGGTGATCTCCATCATGTGGTCGCGCTGGGCGGGATCAAGGTCGATGCGGATCTTTTCGATCTCGCTCACGCCCTTGCGCCGCAACAGTTGCTCGGCGCGCACGCAGAACGGGCACACGGCGGTGGCGTACATCACGACTTTTGCCATGACGTGCCTCAGCCCTTGACGACCGGGTGGTTGTCCTTGCGCCACAGGGCGATGCCACCAGAAAGGTTGTAGGCCTTCTCGATGCCTGCCGCCTTCAGCGTGCTCAGCGCGCTGTTGGAACGGGCGCCGCTCTGGCAGACCAAGATGATCGGCTTGTTCTTGAACTTTGCCAGTTCGCCGACGCGCTTTGCCAGTTCGCCGAGCGGAATGTTTCGCGCATTCGGCAGGTGGCCGCTGGCGAACTCGTCCGCCTCCCGCACATCCACGACGATTGCATTCTCGCGGTTGATCAGAAGTGTGGCCTCGACCGGCGTGACGCCGCTGGCGCCCCCGCGGCCACGCATAAATTCGGCAATCAGCATGGCGCCAGAGACGACAGCGATCACGACAAGGAAGACGTTTTGCTTGATGAACTCCATGATCCAACTCAGAAAGCGGCCTAAAAGCGGGAAGTGCGGTGGCCGAATCCGATAAAATACCACCATCTCGCGCAGGACGCCTTTGGTGGCTTCCGTTCCAGACCGGGCGCGGTTGATGTGTCCCCCTAGCAAAAACACGTGTTTCAGGAGTCTGTATGTACAAGATCGTTCTGATGCGCCATGGTGAGTCCACCTGGAACCTCGAAAACCGCTTCACCGGCTGGACCGATGTGGACCTGACGCCGAAGGGTATCGAGGAAGCCAAGGCCGCCGGTAAGCTGCTGAAGGAAAAGGGCTACTCGTTTGATCTGGCCTTCACTTCGGTGCTCAAGCGCGCGAATAAGACGCTCAACACCGTGCTGGAAGAAATCGACCAGCTGTGGTTGCCGGTGGAGCACTCGTGGCGCCTCAATGAGCGTCATTACGGCGCGCTGCAAGGCCTCGACAAGGGCGAGACTGCAGCCAAGTTCGGCGATGAGCAAGTCAAGATCTGGCGCCGTTCGTACGACGTGCCGCCGCCCGCGCTGGAAGAAGGTGATCCACGCCTGAACACCAACGACCCGCGTTACCACGACCTGCCGGCCGCCGAGTTCCCGCGCACCGAGTGCCTGAAGGATACGGTCGCACGTTTCGTGCCGTACTGGATCGAAACCATCGCGCCGGCAGTGAAAGCTGGCAAGCGCGTGATCATCGTCGCCCACGGCAACAGCCTGCGTGCGTTGATCAAGTACCTCGACAACTTGTCGGATGCCGAGATCCTCGAGCTCAACATCCCCACGGCCCAGCCGCTGGTATACGAACTCGACGCCGACCTGAAGCCGATCAAGCACTACTACCTCGCTGATCCGGAAGTAATCGCCGCTGCGGCTGCGGCCGTTGCGAACCAGGGCAAGGCCAAGTAAGACCGGCTGGTTCGTGAATCGATCCTTACTGATCGGGGCGAGGTGCGCTTGGGCGCTCCTCGCCCTTTTGCTTGCGACCGCCGGCAATGCGGCGACGCGCAACGTCGCAGAGATCGACGCTCGCAAGGCCGATCTTGATGAACTCCACCAGCGGATTCGTGGGCTGCAGGAGGAAATCGCCTCATCCGAAGCGTCGCGGAGCGAGGCGGCGGATGAGCTTTCCGGCGCCGAGAAGGCAATTTCCGCCGCACGCCGTCGCCTGCGCGATCTTGCCGTTTGCCTT
>JAJZLD010000349.1 GCA_021803785.1 Pseudomonadota bacterium
GGCGGTGTCCTAGGCCTCTAGACGATGGGGACCCGGAACAACTTCTCTTTCGCTGCTTGGTGGAGGTAAGCGGGATCGAACCGCTGACCTCTTGCATGCCATGCAAGCGCTCTCCCAGCTGAGCTATACCCCCAGCACGAAAGAGGTAATACAAATTACTCCCAACAAAAAAGGCTGTCGCCTGAACAGCCCTTGTATCGGGTGGCGGAGTGGACGGGACTCGAACCCGCGACCCCCGGCGTGACAGGCCGGTATTCTAACCGACTGAACTACCACTCCGCGCTTGAACTGCTCTTCCGGCGCAGTGTTCAGGCTGCTCCGAAATCAAAGGCAGCTTTCGCTGCCTTCGCCAAAACTTGGCGTCCCCACGGGGATTCGAACCCCGGTTATCGCCGTGAAAGGGCGGTGTCCTAGGCCTCTAGACGATGGGGACCCGGTACAACTTTTTCTTTCGCAGCTTGTTTGGTGGAGGTAAGCGGGATCGAACCGCTGACCTCTTGCATGCCATGCAAGCGCTCTCCCAGCTGAGCTATACCCCCGCCGCGAAAGAGATGAGATATTAGACTACGGATCGAGGTACGTCAACCCCGTTTTTGAGAATCTGTGCAGATCCCCCGCAAATTATCGCCCCCTGTCTGTCCACATCCGCTCGACACTCACAAAACCTTGCCTGGGTTCATCAAGCATTTCGGGTCAAAGGCGGACTTGATCCGTTGCATCAGGTCCATTTCCAGTTCGGACTTGTAGCGGCGAATCTCGTCGCGCTTGAGTTGCCCTAAGCCATGTTCGGCGGAGATGGAGCCGCCCAGTTCGTGGACCAGATCGTGCACGATGCGATTGACATCGCCACGTTCGCCGATCAGGGCCGCGTTTGCGTCAGCATCGGGCTTTGAGCAGTTGTAGTGCAGGTTTCCATCGCCAACGTGGCCGAATGCAACGATGCGCAAGCCGGGGAAGGCAGCAAGCAGGGCCGCGTCTGCGCGATGCAGAAATTCAGGAATTCGGCTGACCGGCACCGACACGTCATGTTTGACGCTGACACCCTCATGGCGCTGCGCCTCAGACGCGTTTTCGCGCAATGCCCACAGCGCGACCCGCTGAGCTTCGCTGCGCGCGATGGCAGCATCGAGCACAAGGCCGGACTCAATCGCGGGCGCGAGAATCGCTTCAGCAATCTCGTCGAGCCCAGCATCCGCCCGCGTATCCCCTAGCTCAATCAGCACCGACCATGGTGGCACCTCGGACAACGGACACTGTGCGCCCGGAATGTGGCGCAGCACCAGTGCCAGGGTCGGTTGACTCATCAACTCGAAAGCGCTGAGACGCTCACCACATTCGGACCGAAACTGCCGCAGCAAGGCAACTGCAGCCTCCGGAGTTGGCACGGCAAGCCAGGCCGTGCATACGCTGCGCGGACGCGGCGAGAGCTTGAGCACGGCGGCGGTGATGATTCCCAACGTGCCCTCGGCACCCAGGAAGAGCTGCTTGAGGTCATAGCCGGTGTTGTCCTTGCGCAAAGCGCGCAAGCCATGCCAGATCTGGCCGTCCGGCAACACCACTTCGAGCCCCAGCACCAGATCACGCGCATTGCCGTAGCGCAGCACATGGACGCCACCTGCGTTGGTGGAAAGGTTGCCGCCGATTCGGCAAGTGCCCTCGGAGGCCAGCGACAACGGAAACAGGCGATCGGCAGCAGCGGCTGCGGCCTGCACCTCGGCGAGCGTGCATCCAGCCTCGACGGTCAACGTATCGTTATCAACATCGACGTAACGGATCCGGTTAAGGCGCTGCAATGAGATGACGACCGCACGGCCACTCTCGTCTGGTGTGGCCGCACCGCACAGGCTGGTATTGCCGCCCTGCGGCACGAGCGGTATGCCGTGCGCAACGCAAAGCCGCACTACCGCCGCGACCTCTTCGGTATTGGCCGGGCGCACGATCGCTTGCGATCGGCCCTCGTAACGGCCTCGCCAATCGCGAAGGTAAGGCGCCTGGTCTGCAGGTTCGGTAATGAGGTGGGTGTCGCCGACGATGGCAGCGAGTTCGGTGAGCAGTTTCGTCATGTCCATAGCACGACGCCCCTTTCGGGGCGTCGTGATCAGTCTTCAGTTTTCGATCAGCTGTGCATACAGGTCATGCACATCGACGTCGGACACCTTCACTCGGGCAAACTCGCCCACTTCAAGTTCGGTGCCGTCCGGGATGATCACAAGGCCGTCGATTTCCGGGGCGTCGCCCATCGAGCGCGCCACCGCGCCGTCTTCGTCGACCTCATCGACCAGAACGGTGATCTCGCGATCAAGCATGCGCTCAAGACGTTGTGTCGAGATGTCTTCCTGGTGAGCCATCAGGCGATCTCGGCGTTCTTCGCGCACTTCGTCCGGCAACTGGCCTGCCAGCTCGTTTGCCGTCGCCCCCTCGACCGGCGAGTACGAGAAACAGCCAACGCGGTCCAGCTGCGCCTCCGACAGCCAGTCAAGCAGCTCGTTGAAATCGTCTTCGGTTTCGCCCGGGAAACCGGCGATGAAGGTGCTGCGGATCGTCAGGTCCGGGCAGATTTCGCGCCAGCGACGGATGCGCTCGAGCGTATTCTCAGCGGCCGCTGGACGCTTCATCGCTTTGAGTACGCGGGTGCTGGCGTGCTGGAACGGAATATCGAGGTACGGCAGGATCTTGCCTTCGGCCATCAGCGGGATGATGTCGTCGACATGCGGGTACGGATACACGTAGTGAAGGCGAATCCAGACGCCCAACTCGCCAAGCGCCTTGCAGAGGTCATACATCTTGGTCTTGACCGGGCGACCGCCCCAGAACCCGGTGCGGTACTTCACGTCGACGCCATAGGCGCTGGTGTCTTGCGACACCACCAGGATTTCCTTCACGCCGGCATCCACCAGCGCCTCCGCCTCCTTCATCACGTCGCCGATCGGGCGCGAAACGAGGTCGCCGCGCATCGATGGGATGATGCAGAAACTACAGCGGTGGTTGCAGCCTTCCGAAATCTTCAGGTAGGCGTAGTGCGGCGGCGTCAGGCGGATGCCCTGAGGCGGCACGAGATCGATGAACGGGTCGTGCGGCTTGGGCAGATACTGATGCACCACACCCATCACCTCCTCGGTCGCGTGCGGTCCGGTGACGGCGAGCACTTTCGGATGAACCTGTTCGACGATGCCCTGCCCCGCAGCGTCCTTCTTGGCACCCAGGCAGCCCGTCACGATCACGCGACCGTTTTCGTTGAGCGCCTCGCCAATCGCGTCGAGCGATTCTTCGACCGCTGCATCGATGAAGCCGCACGTATTGACGATCACCAGATCCGCACCGTCGTAGGTGCCGGAGATGTCGTAGCCCTCGGCCCGCAGGCGAGTGAGGATATTCTCGGAATCGGAGGTCGCTTTCGGACAACCGAGTGAGACGAAGCCGACGGTCGGGGTACGGGGTGTGCTGTTCATGATCTAGCCTTGCTGAAAACTGCGCGCTGGGTGCCGCCGGAATGACTACGGCCTCCCGTGCGTGGACTTGCGT
>JAJZLD010000036.1 GCA_021803785.1 Pseudomonadota bacterium
ACGCTAACGGCTGGCCTTCCTAGGCCACACGCTGCCGCGCGAGCTGCGCGGTGCGCCGGTACGTGTGCAGCTTGAATGGGGGCTCGCGAACTGGTCACGCGCGCACCTGCCGCGTAGTGCAATGGCGCCTGCGCCGGCCTGGAGCGCCGTTCAGCGCAGCTGACGTTACCTACCCGGCCGTCAGCTCGCGCTTGGGTAATTTGCTCAGCGCGAGAATGGCCCGCTCCGGATCAATGCCGGCAACGCTCGCCTCGGGGCCGCACAGCAACTCGTGGGTGACTTGCCACGGATACCAGTGCTTGGTCTTGAGCGGTGAGTTCTCGAACAGTGCGACCATGGGCAGCCCTGCAGCCGCGGCGAGGTGCAGCGCGCCACCGTCGGCGCCGACGAAGGCGTGACAGCGAGAGAACGCGGCGACGAGTTCGCGCAGCCCATGCGTCGGACACGCGACGAACGGGATCTGCTCGAGTGCAGCAGCGATCTCGGCGGCCAATGCATCGTCACCCGGATGGCGCGGATCGTCCGCCGCACCGGGCGACCAGAACAACACGATGCCCCAGCCGGCATAGGCTGCGGCGTGCGCGAGCATGATCCAGCGATCCGCGGGCCAACGTCGCGTGGCTTCGCGGGCGGACACATGCAAGGCCAGGCGCGGGCGTTTGCCAAGCGTGGCGAAACGCGCCTCGGCGTTTGCGGCCAGCGCGAGGTCCGGGAACACCTGCAAGGGGCCGGGCGAAGTCTTCACTCCCAAGGGCACCAGCAACTGCGCAACCGCCTCCACCTCATGGATCAGCGGATCGGGGGGCGGCAAGGCGACATCCGGCTGCCGAGCACGGCTGTCGGGGCTCGCAAAACCGATCGTGCGCGCAACGCCACATTGCCGCGCGAGACGCAGGCCGTGCTTGTCCCACGAGGATTTGCCCAGGATCGCGACATCGAAGCGCTCGCGGCGGATCGTGTGCAACAGTTTCGCACGCGCCCACACTGCGCCGAGTGCGCTCTGCCCTGCCTCACGATGTTTGAGCTTGGTGTAGGCATAGACCGCATCGAGATGCGGATTGTCGGCGAGCACGTCGGCGTTGTAAGAATTGACCAAGGCAGCCAGGCGCGCGTCCGGAAACGCCTCGCGCAGGGCTGCGATGGCCGGCGTCGTGCAAACCAGATCGCCGATGTTGTCGCGGCGCACGACAAGAATGCTGCGCGGTGTCATTTCAGTACGCCCCGTGTGCGCGCCCGTGCGTCGATCGCCGGGCGCAGACGTGCCAGCGCTGCCAAAGCTTCCTGCGCGGTCACGTCGGCCACTTCAAGGCTCGCCGGTTGCAGGATTTCATGGGCGACACCCCAGGGGTGCCAGCGCGTCGCATCTGACTCGCCAAACAGGGCCGCGATCGGCAGACCGAGCGATGCGCCCAGGTGCATCGCGCCACCGTCGCTGCAAAGCATGCCGTCGCACACCGAAAGGCCCGCCATCAGCGTGTCGAGGCTGTTGCTGGGCCACGGCAGCATCGGGAAGTCGGCCCCGAGGGCGGCAATGATCTCATTCGCCTTGCCATCGTCGCCTGGGTGCATCGGGTTGTTCTCGTCGCCAGGCGACCAGAACAGCATGAATTGCAAATCGCCTGCGCCACCCAGTGTCCTGAGGGTGTCGATGAAGCGTTGCGCCGGCCAGCGCTGGCTGGGCAGGCGCGCACTGATATGCACGGCCAGCGTTGGGCGCGCACGCGACCAGCGTTGCTGGCGCAGCGTACGTGCTGCGGCAGCGGTGGCTTCGGCATCCGCATTCACCACAAGTGGCCCTGCTCGGTCGGTGATGCCCAGCGGCGTCAGCAACCGGAACAGTTCCTCCACCTCATGTTCCTCGCGGTGTTCGACAGGGATGCCCATGTCGATGTGGCGCGCCCAGGGTTTGCCGGCCTCGGTGAAGCCGACCACATGCTTCGGCTGGATCAGGCGCGCCAGTCGCACCGGGCGCGGCATGCAGCCGCAGTTCGCAAGCACCACGCAGTCGTAGCGGCGCCGCCGGAGGCGGTACATCAAGCGCGCGCGCTTCCACAGCACCCCCAGCGCCGATTCGCTGCCGCGCACGCGGTGGTGTGTCTTGGTGTAGGCGAAGACCTCATCCAGATCCGGGTTGCGCGCCACAACCGGCAGGTTGTAACTCGTGACCAGCGCATCGATCCGGGCATCGGGGAAGCGCGTACGTAAGGCGCGAATCAGCGGCGTGGTGCAGACGAGGTCGCCGATGTTGTCACGGCGGATGATGAGAAAGCTCTTCATGCCTGTTGGGCCTTGTTGGTGTGGGCGAGCGCTAGTAGCAGACCGGCGATGAGCATGAACTGCTCCAGCATGTGGTCACGCACGATGCCATCGATGAAGGCGCGGCTCGCATAGGAGACGACGAACAGCAGCAAGGCGAGGCCGGCGGCATCGCGTTCGTCCCGCCAGCGCCGCAAACCGGCTGCCGCCAGCGCGACAAAGAAGGCAAGTAGCAGCAGGCCGCCGGGGATACCGACGCCAACGGTGAAATCGAACACGCCTGCATGACCGTGGCCGGTGGTGACCCATTTGCCGTAGTCGGCCCGCAGCGCATTGCCGAAGGCGTTGCGATCGTAGCCTACGCCGAGCGGATGTCGCGCGATCTCGGTGAGAAGGCCTTTCATCCAGGCGGTGCGCATATAGGCCGAGTCGTCGACTGGCAGGCCCTGTGCGTCCAGCGGCAGCGGGGTTTGCTCCTGTGCGAGCCAAGCCTTCTGGTGTTCGATGTCGAGCCCGATCGCGACTGAGCTTGCGAAGCGGGCCCAGCGCGCGTCGTGTTTCACGTTGATCGCGATGCCGCTGGCGAGCAGTACTGCTGCCACGGCGACCAACGCAATGGCGCGCAGTCGCGTCTGGCGCGGGCGGGTTGCAATGAATGCGCTGGCCGCAATGGCGCCGAGCAGCAGCAATATCGGCAGCGCATTGCGCGTCATCGTTGCAACGGTTAGTGCGGTGGCGGCGATCAGTGCAAGCTCGCGTAGCCAAACCGGCCCGTTCAACAGACCGCGGCCGCGTGCGGAATAGGCGACCAAGTCGGCCAGTTGCAGCGCGACCAATGCGGTGCCCAAGTAGCTGGCCAGATCGCGGGAGCCGATCCGGGTGGTTTGCAGCAGGATCTGGCCCGCCGGCGCCGGCGCCGGCAGGTCCCACGGTTTGTAGATTACCTGGAAGATCAGATACATCAGGTAGGCGACGACCGTGGCGCCCACCCAAGCCGCCACACGATTTGGCTGGGGGCGCCAGCCCGGCCCCTGGCCGAGCGCAACGCCCAGCGCGAAGATTGGCACCGCCTTGAACCACTGGGCCGCTTCATGCCACGCGCGCCCCGGGTTCCAGGCGAGCACCGCGCAATGCAGTGCGACCCAGGCCGTGAGCGCGAGCAGCGGGATTACGACGCTGCGTTGTCGCAAGCAGGCGGTGAGTTTCGAAAAGTCCGGCTTCAGCAGCAGCGCGAGCACCAGCAACAAAGCCAGCAGTGCGTTGCGTGCGGCAATCACATCCGGCACCGACCATAGAAATAGCAGGGCCGCAAACGCGGCGAGGCTGGTGGTTTCGATGAAACGCTGCATCGTCGAAGCGCTTGCGTCCGGAGCCATCATGGTTGAGCGCGACGTCCGTTTGCGAGGAGGGCTTCAAGGCTCGCCCGGACCGTATCGAGCGACACTGCGCGGATGCATTCTGGATTGCCGCATTCTGCCGGCGTGCGCCAGCACTGGCGGGCCCATGGCAGCGGCTTTTCGAATACGGCCTGCTGGTCACGGCAAGCGATATCCGGCTCCCAGAGTCCAGCGTAGGGCATGTTGCGCCAGAACTCGCCGGCGCCAAACAACACCGGCGAACCGGGGCCGAACAGTGCGACAGTGGGTGTGCCGGCGAGTCGTGCGAGATGGGCGATGCCGGTGTCCGGACAAAGCAGTACCTGCGCCTTCGCAAGCAAGGCCCAGTACTGCGCGAGGTCGAGCGTGCCGGCGTAACGCGGACATTGCTGCGCCGGGTCGACCTCGTTCATCAACTTCTCCTCGCCGCGTCCGCATGCGAGTACCACGTTCAGATCTTGCCCCTGCAAGTGTTCAATCGCTTCACGCCACCGTTCGACCGGCCAGAGTTTGTGCGGGCTGCTGGCACCAAGGTGGATCACGGCGTAGGGTCCGAAGGGTCGGGCGAATTCACGCGCAACGGGCGCGGGCCAGTCGCCAACGCGATAGGGTGGCGGTGGGTCGCCGTCCACCAGCGTCGCGGCAAAGTCGCCAAAGGCGGCGGGCGCGGCCGGCAGCGGTCGGAATTCCGTCACTGGCAGATTCTTGCGCCAGCGCGCGTCCCCGGCAAAGGCAACGATGCGCCGTGCGCCCGCTGCCGCCGCGAGCCAAGAGAAGCGGTTGTCGGCTGGCACCACGGCGAGGTCAAACGGGCCCATGGCCCGCAGCCGAGAGAGCGCCGCAGCGTCGCGCAGATCGAAACCGAGGGCTTCGACATCCCACGGTCGCGTTGCGAACAGCGGCAGGAAGCCGGGGGGGCAGGTCAGTACGATCTGCGCGGCCGGATAGCGCGCGCGCAGTTTGGCGATCAGCGGTGCGAGCATCAGCGTGTCGCCCAGCAGCAGCAACTGCGCGATCAGGATGCGTCGCGGGGTGTCGCCGCCCGCGGGGGCGATGCGGTTGTGCAAAACGGTTGGCAGCGCGCGCATAACGGTCAATGCGCGCACCAAGCCGCGGCTAGCCATGAATGGCGCTCCGCAGGCGACTGAGTTGTCGCAGGCTCTCGTCGAGCATCAGCAACTGCAGCAGCCCCTCGGAGAGGCTGCCGTCCTTGCGCCAGGCCTCTACATACTGTTCGATTGCCGCGGCATCAAGTTGGCCATCGCTGGCGTGGGACAAGCGCGCGCCGAAGCCGGGCAGCCGGGCGGCGAGGCCCTCGCGCACCAGCGCGCGGATCGGCGGGTTGAAGCCGCGCTTCTTCATCGTCAACAGGCCGAGCGATTGGCAGGGCGGGCAGCGCCCAGCGAGCCAGGCCTTGGCCGGTTGCGTGAAGCGTTGTCCGCTTGGCAGGCTCGCCAGCGATTCGACAAAGACATGGTCGATCAGCGGCGCGCGACCCTCGAGGCCGTGCGCCATGGTGGTCAGGTCGGCCTTGCGCAGGATGTACTCCGGCAGGTAGTTCAGGCGGTCGAGCTCCAGCAGCGTACCGAGCGGATCGGTGTTGCCAATCTCGGCGGCGCGCCAGCGATGCGCCGGAACGCGTCCGAGTACCGGCTGCAGGCCCTCGCGTTCGGTGGCGGAGAAACCGGAGAAGCGCAGCGACCAGGCGTCTGGCCACGACAGAGAGGCTTCCAGGCGCAGGCGTTCGGCTTTGCCGGGCGTTACGTTGCCGGCCGGGCGCAGCGCCGCGGCCGCCGGCAGATGGCGCCGCCAGGCGGAGCGAAGATGTTGCCGGTAGCGTTTGTAGCCCGCAAACATCTCGTCGCCGCCGTCGCCACACAGAACCACCTTGACCGACTTCGAGACCTCGCGCGCGAGCGCCCAGGTCGGGAAGGCCGAGGGGTCGGCGAAGGGCTCGTCGAGGTCGGCGACGACCTGTTCGAAATCGCCGGACACATCGCTCGCCATGGCGATGCGGGTGTTGGGCAGACCCAGCGACGCTGCGATCTGCGCGGCGAGCGCGCTCTCGTCCATCGCCGCGTCGTCAAAGCCAGCGGTGAAGCTCTCGATGTTCGTATAGCCCTGCAACGCGAGCCGGCTGGCGACGACCGAGGAGTCGATGCCGCCCGACAGGAACACGCCTACCGGGCGATCGGCCACGGTGCGAAGGCGGACGGCCTCGTCCAGCACTTCGGCCGGGTCGCGGCCGTTGGGTGTCGGCTGCCAGTAGCGGTGCTTGGTCAGGCGGCCGCTGGCGAGGTCGAACTCGATCCGATGGGCGTTCTCCAATCGCCGGATGGCGCGGAACACCGTGCGCGGCGCCGGGATCGTGCGATGGGCGAGGTAGGCGTCGATGCCTTCAGGGTCGAAATCGCGTTCGGCCGGCGGCACTGCTGGCAGCACGCTGCGCACCAGAGAGCCGAAGGCGAGCGTGCGGCTCGCCTCGTCATGGTGATAGACCATCGGCTTGAGGCCCATGCGATCACGCACAAGGTGCAGCATGCCGCTGCGCAGATCCAGCAGTGCGAAGGCGAACATGCCGCGCAGTTTCGGCAGCAGTGCCTCGATGCCCCAGGCCTCGTAGCCGCGCAGGATGAACTCGGTATCCGAGGTGGTGCGGAAGGCGGCACCCTGTGCTTCGAGCGCACGACGATCGTCTTCCCAGCCGTATACCTCGCCGTTGTAACAAATCCACAGGCTGCCGTCGGCATTGCCCATCGGCTGGTCGGCTTCCGGGCGAGGGTCGCGGATCGACAGCCGTGCGTGCATCAATGCGCGCTGCGCGCCGGCGGGTTCGCTGCCACGTTGGCCATCGCGCCAGCACACGGCGTGGTTCGCATCCGGGCCGCGCCGAGCGATCGCGGCAAACATGGCTTCGGCCGCGGCGCCGCTGAGCGGTCGGGAGCCGAAGTAGCCGGCGATGCCGCACATGCTCAGCTGGCTCCGTTGGCGTCGTCGTCTTGCCGGAACTGCATGCGCCACAGGTTGGCGTACAGACCGTCGCGCGCGAGCAGTTCGGCGTGTGTACCGGTCTCGGCGATGTGGCCGCGATCCATCACGACGATGCGGTCGGCGCGCTCAATCGTCGACAATCGGTGCGCGATCACCAGTGTCGTGCGGCCGCTCATCAGCGCATCCAGCGCCGTCTGAACCGCGCGTTCGCTCTCGGTGTCCAGCGCGGACGTCGCCTCATCGAGAATCAGCAGCGGCGCGTTCTTCAGCAGTGCGCGCGCAATCGCCAGGCGTTGCCGCTGGCCGCCTGAGAGTTTGGTGCCGCGTTCGCCGATCTCGGTGTCGAAACCGTTCGGCATCTGCATGATGAAGTCGTAGGCGTTGGCAGCCTTTGCGGCGGCCTCGATCTCGGCGCGCGTGGCGCCACTCATTGCGCCGTAGGCGATGTTGTTCGCCACGGAATCGTTGAACAGCACCACCTCCTGGCTGACGAGCGCGATGTTGGCGCGCAGGCTCTCCAGCCGAATATCCTCCACCGGGATGTCGTCAAACAGGATGCGACCGCCGCTGACCGGGTAGAAACGCGGCAGCAGGTTCGCGATGGTGGTCTTGCCGCTGCCGCTCTGGCCGACCAGCGCAACCATTTCGCCGGGCCGGATCGCGAGGTCGATGCCGTCCAGCGCGTCGCGCGCGGCACCGGGGTAGCGGAAGCGCACCTGCTCGAAGCGCACATCGCCGCGTGCCTGACCCAGTTCGCGCGTGCCAGTGTCCGATTCGGTATCGGCGTCGATCAACTCGAACACGCTTTCGGCTGACGCCAGCCCGCGCTGCAGCGGTGCGTTCACATCGGTGAGGCGTTTCATCGCTGGCACCAGTTGTGCGATCGCGACGATGAAGGCATTGAACTCGCCGACCGTGAGGCCGCCCTTCTGACCTTGCCACAGTGCCGCGGCGATGATGCTGCCGATGCCGATTGCCGCGAGCGTCTGCACGATCGGCCCTTGCGCCGCAGCGGCGACCGAGCCTTTCATGTTGAAACTGCGCAGTTGCTGTGTGGCTTTCAGAAAACGCTTGGATTCATAAGCCTGGCCGCCGAACACCTTGACCAGTTTGTGCGCGCCGATCGGCTCTTCCAGCACATGGTTGATCAGGCCCATCGATTCCTGCGAGCCGCGCGTCATGCGACGCAGGCGGCCCGAGAACGCGCGCACCGCCAGCGCTACCGGCGGCACCAGTACGAAGGCGATCAGCGTGAGCTGCCAGTTCAGGTAAAGCAGGAAGCCGAACAGCGCGATGACCTTGATCGCATCGCCGATCAGCGTGTTCACCGCGTTGGTCGATGCGTCGAGCACCCCTTGCACGTCATAGGCGATCTTCGACATCAGCAGGCCGGCCGGCCGGTTGTCGAAGAAGGGCGTTGGCTGGCGGATCAGCTTTGCGAACATTTCGTTGCGCAGATCCAGCAGCACCTTGTTGGCGACCCACGCCATCGCGTAGTCGGTGAGGAAGGACAGCACGCCGCGCATGAAGTACACCCCGACGATGGCCGCCGGGTACCAGAACACCTTGGCCGATGCGTTTGCAGTGAAGCCCTCGTCAATCATCAGTTGCAGCAGCTTGGCCATCGCTGGCTCGAGCGTGCCGGCGATGATCATGCAGAACAGCGCCGCAACGAACGCCTTCTTGTAAGGGCGAACGTAATTCAGCAGGCGACGATAGAGCTGCGTGGATTGAGACATGAAGCCCCCGGGGCACAAGACGGCGCGGATTATACCGGAGGGGTCTGCCCGACCCGCTGCGACGGGGTCGGGCGCAGTCGTTAGCGAATGTTGGGTCTAACGCAGGAGCTGACGGTACAGCCCGACCAGCGCTTCGGCCATGCGCTCCGGTGTTTGCCGCTCGGCGGTCCGGCGCGCGGCGGTGGCGATGGTGGCGAGGCGCTCTGCTGAGCCGATCGTAGTCATCAACTCGGCGAGCGCGGCGCGCAGCGATTCACGGTCGAATGCGTCGGCGAGCCAGCCGTTGGCGCCGTGTTCGATCAGCGACTCAGCGCCGCAACTCGGTGAGGTGATCGCAGGCAGGCCGCTGGCCATGGCTTCCAGCACGACGTTGCCGAAGGGTTCATAGACGGCGGGGAAGACGAAACCGTCGGCGGCACGGTAGATCGGTGAAACGTCTTGCTGCGGGCCGAGGAAGTGCACCCGATTACCGTGGCCCAGGCGCTGCGCCATGCGCCGGTAGTGGGGCTCGCTCTTGTCCTTGCCAGCGACCACGAGATGGGCGTCGTTCGGCAAGGTTTCGATGACCGCGGCAAGCCCCTTGCGCTCAAAGCCGGAGCCGACGAAGGCAAGCACGGCGGCATCCGCCGGCAAGCCGAACATGACGCGCGCGGCGCGCTTCTCGTCGGCGCCCGCGGGGCGGAAGCGCTGTAGATCGACACCGTTTTCGATCAGCGGCAAGCGTTCTAGAGGCAGGCCGAACAAGTCCATCAACTCGCGCTGGATGAAGCGCGAATTGCAGATCACCGCACGCAGCTTCGGGTGGCGGAACATCGCTGCTTCGGCGGCCAGCGTGTAGCGGTGGTAGGGGCCGCACCAGCGTGCGTCAAAGCGCTGGCCACGGGCACGTGCGCGATGCGTCAGCCAACCGAGGTGGCTGCCGTCGCCGGCGCGGTAGATATCGCAGCCGGGCACGCGTTCGTGTGACTGCACCAGATCGAAATCGCTGCTGGCGATCTCGTGCTGCACGGCGCGCGCAAAGCTCGCATCGCGCCAGGTGCGGCCGATGTGGAAAGGGTCGAGCTTGCGCAGGCGCAGATTCGAAGCGGGCTCGCCGCTCCAGCGCCGTGTCAGCAATGTGATCTCGATGTCGTCGCGGCCAAGTGCTGCAATCGCGCGCTCGACAAAACGCTCGGCGCCGCCGAAGGCGGTGTAGCGCTGGCGGACGAGGGCGAGCTTCACGCGCGCTGCAGGTGCACCACCGGCGTGCCGCCGGTGTCGTTGAGCAGATCCTGCACGGCAGCCCAGGCCTGATCGACCGGCAGCCGGACAAGGCAATCGCTGATCTTGCCGCCGCCGCAGCCGTCGATGCCGCACGGGCGGCAGGGGTGAATCTGGCTACTGACCACGCGGTGCGGTACGCCCCACGGGCCCCATTCCAACTCGCCGGAGGGGCCGAACAAGGCCACCGTGGGCACCTGCTGCGCGGCAGCGATGTGCATCGGCGCGGAATCCACGCCGAAGAACAGCCGGGCGCGACCGATCACGGCCGCGAGTTCGCGCAGGTTCAGTTGCCCGCCGAGATTCAGTGCCGGCTCGGGCAAGGCTTCGAGAATGCTTGCGACAAAGGCCTTTTCGTCGGCGTCCGGTCCGCAGGTGAAGACGAGCTTCCAGCCGGCACGTTGCAGCCGCCCGCAGAGTTCTGCGACGTGTTGTGCCGGCCAGCTCTTGAACATCCAGCGCGAGACCGGGTGCACCGCGATGAAGCGGCCAGCCTCAACACCGCCGTCACGCAGCAGCGCATCCGCACGCATGTCGGCATTCGCGCCGGGGTGGATCGATAGCACGCGCTCGTGCAATTCGGGGTAGAGGCCGATTCGACGTAACACATCGAGGTTGCGCTCCACCGTATGGCGGCGGGCGTTCATCGGCTCGCCCTGCAGATGGCTGAACGCCTTGCGCCACATCCGGCCGCGTGCGGGGCGGGCGGGGCCGACGGCCCAGCGTGCGCCGGTCAGGCGCGCGATCCAGGCGCCACGCGGGTGGTCGGTGAGGTGCAGCACCAGGTCGTACTTGCGTGCGCGCAACCGCCTCAGCAGCCCCAGCTCCGCCGCGGCCTGCCCGAGCGGGCCGAGTTTCTTCCAGTTGCGATCGATGCCGTGCAACTGCGCAATGGCAGGGTGGCCCTGCAGCATCGGCGCGGTTTCCTGATACACCAGCGCGTCGATTTCGCAGTGCGCTGCGCGGGCTTTCAGCGCGTGCAGCACGGGGGCCGTAAGCAACACATCGCCGTGGTGACGCAGTTTGATCACCAGCACGCGGCGTACTTCGTGAAGAGGAATCGGGTCAGTCAGCAGCATGGGGCCGACGATAGCACGCAGTCAGCGGTTGAAGAGTTTGAGGGTCGTGCCCCAGGTTTCGACCTGGATGCGGGTCAGGCGCGCGTGGGCGAAATCGAGCGTCAGCCAGCGTGCTGGCGGCAGCCCGAGCAGATGGCCGGCGATCACACGCAGCGGCCCGCCGTGGGCAACGATGACGACGGCCTCGCCTTGCCGTTGCGCCTGCAGCTCGTTCAAGAACGCCAGCACGCGGGCACTCATGTCGGATGCCGACTCGCCGCCAGGCGGGCGGTGGTCGAGCGGGTCGTCGGCCCAGCGGTCAAGCGCGGCCTTGCCGATGGCCTCGTAAGTCTGCAACTCCCAATCGCCGAAGCTGATTTCGCGCAGGCGCTCATCGATGATGGGTCTCGCCCAGCGCTTCGGCCAGCAGGCGCGCCCGCGCCAAAGGGCTGGCGAACAGCGCCGCGTCGGTTGGCAGCAGGGGCTGCAGATACGCGACGGCCGCCTCGATTGGCGCTGCGAGCGGTACGTCGCTGGCGCCGTAACAGGTGCCGGGCGCCACCGCGACTTCCGGGTGACGAATCAGATGGAGGTCCATGCGGCCGTCCAGGCGAGGTAGCAGGCCAGTTCGGCCAGCTGTTGCGCCGCGCCGAGACAATCGCCGGTGTAGCCTCCGAGCCGGCGGTGCAGCACTCGTGCCCACCACAGCGTGATGAGTCCGCCGGCGCACAAGGCCGCCAGCGCCGGGCGCGGCGCGAGCAGTGTCAGGGGCGCGGCGCCAAAGGCAAGCGACAGCAGCCATTCGCCGTTCGACATGCGTACCGCGAGCGGCTTCGCTTTCGCCTGCGCATCCTCGCGTACATAGTCCATCAGTCGGATCAAGCTGCCTGAGCACAGCCGTGAAAACGGGTGCGCTACGAGCACGGCCAGCGCTGCCTTGTCGGCGCTGAGCGCACACAGCAGCGCAAATTTGCCAGCCAGTGCAAGACCCAGTGCCACCGCCCCATAGGTGCCGAGCCGCGAATCCTTCATGATCGCAAGCACTTGCGCCTTCTCCCAGCCGCCGCCCAGGCCGTCGGCGGCGTCGGCGAGGCCGTCCTCATGGAAGCAACCGGTCAGGCGGATCGATATCGCCATCGAGATCAGTACCGCCACCGGCAGCGGCCATACCTGCGCCGCGAGCCACAAGCTTGCCGCTGCAAGGCTGCCGACGACCCAGCCCACCGCCGGGAACCAGCGCGCCGCGTGGTTCAGCCGCTCAGGTGAATACGGCACCCAGCGCGGCACCGGGATGCGCGTGAAGAAGCCCAGCGCAGTGAAGAAGAGTTCGAGATTCCAGCGCAGCATGCTCGCGCAGCTATGCGGATTTTCCGCTTACCCCAGCCGATTCGAAGCTCGCCATTTCGGCCAGCATGGCGCAAGCCGTCTTCAACAGCGGTATCGCGAGCGCTGCGCCCGTGCCTTCGCCCAGCCGCAGCTCGAGGTCGAGCAGCGGTTGCGCAGCAAGGTACGCCAGTTGCGTGGTGTGGCCCGGCTCTTGCGATCGGTGTGCGAACACGCAGTAGTCGCGCACCGCGGGGGCGAGCGCATGGGCGACCAGCAAGGCGCTGGTGACGATGAAACCATCTACGACGACGGTCATCTTCTGCCGCGCGGCCTCAAGGAAAGCCCCCACCATCATCGCGATCTCGCAGCCGCCGAACTCTGCCAGCACGCACAGCGCATCGCGAGGCGCGCCAGCGCGCTGCCAAGCCTGTGCCAGCAGTGTGCGTTTGCGTGCCAGGCCAGCGTCGTCGAGCCCAGTGCCGCGTCCGATTACGTCGGCCAGCGGCGCGCCGGTAAGGGCGGCGGTGATCAGTGATGCGCTCGCGGTGTTACCGATGCCCATCTCACCGAAGCCGATCGTGTTGCAGCCGGCTGCCGCCAGCTCGCGCACGATCCGCGCACCGGCTTCGATCGCGGTGTCGCGCTGGTCACTGCTCAGCGCGGCGGTGTCGAGATAGTTCGCGGTGCCGCTGGCGATCTTCGCGCGCAGGAAACGGGTGCCGTCTGCGCCGGTGGCGGGCAGATCGGAAAGCTCGCGTGCGACCCCGGCGTCGACCACGGTGAGCGCGATGCCGGCCTGGCGTGCGAACACGTTGATCGCCGCGCCGCCTGCGAGCATGTTGGCCACCATCTGCCAGGTCACATCCTGCGGATAGGCCGATACGCCCGCCTTTGCCGCGCCATGGTCGCCGGCGAACACGACGATATGCGGCGCACGCACGCAGGGTGAGGTGCTCTGCTGGATCAGGCCCATCGTTGCCGCGAGTGCTTCGATTCGCCCCAGACTGCCGGGCGGCTTGGTCTTGCCGTCGATGCGGGCTTGTAGTGCCGCGCTCAGCGCGGTGTCGGGCGAAGTGATATCGGCGTACATGGCGGACGAATTCCGGGGCGGGCAGAAAGGGGCGGATGCTAGCACGCAGGGCCGGATCGGCCTTTGTGCCGGGAGAAGCGCGCTTGTCGCTGGCCTCAGCCCTTCAGCACCAGCGGCAAACCCGCCGCAACGAACACGACGCGCTGCGCCATCGCGGCCACTGCCTGATTGAGTCGCCCCTGCGCGTCGCGGAAGGCGCGCCCGATGGGTGTTTCGGGAACCAGACCGAGGCCAACTTCGTTTGAGACGAGGATCACATGGCCGCCGCAGCGCTTGAGTGCTGCGATGAGCTCCGCCGCCGCAGCTTCCCCTGCGGCATCGCCGGCGTCGTCTGGCGCGGCGAGCAGGCGGTTGCTGAGCCACAGCGTCAGGCAGTCAATGATCACGCAGTTGCCGGGGCGGGCGTGAACAATCAGCTGGCGCGGCAGGTCGAGCGGGGCCTCGATGGTCTTCCAGCGCGGGTCGCGTTCGGCGCGGTGGCGCGCGATGCGCGTGCGCATCTCGTCATCGAGCGCTTCCCCGGTGGCAATCAGCGTCACCGGCAGTGCGCCGGCGGCGGCCCGTTGCGCTGCGTGGTGGCTCTTGCCGGAGCGCGCACCGCCGAGAACCAGTTCGATCATCGGATAAACCTTTGCTGCGATGCGAAAGCGGCAATGTTAAACTGCCACGCTTACTCCGGCTGCGGCCGGAGTTTCGTCTGAAAGGTGCCCCGGCGTGTCGTGCGCCAGGGTTAAACGGGAAACAGGTGCGTCCGCATGCGGACTATTCCTGTGCTGCCCCCGCAACGGTAGGCGAGAGCCCGGCGTCATCGGCCACTGGGATTGTTCCCGGGAAGGCGACGCAGGGCCGGCGCACACACGCCCGCTCGCAAGCCCGGATACCGGCCCGTCAGACATCCGCAAGCGCCCGTGCGTCAGCAGGGTGATTGCGCTGGAGGACAGGCCGCGGGGTGTCGGTTGATCAGCCTGAGCGCTTTGCGCCATGCCTGCTCGTTTCCCCGTTGCGCTGTCCGTGTGCCATGTCCGGCACGCGGGGTCGCGTGCGCGGACGATCAGGGAGTTGCCTCTAAATGAAGAGATTTCGGGTGTGCCCCGTCACCGCGGCCGTATTCGCGGTGTTTTCCGTTCCTTCGTTCGCCGCCGCGCCGGACGATATCCCCACCAGCACGATCGTCGTCACCGCCACGCGGCAGGCGACGCGTATTGCCGAGACACTCGCCGACGTGACAGTGATCGGCCGCGAAGAAATCGCTCGTGCCGGCGTTGCCGATCTGACCGAGTTCCTCGGCCGCCAGCCCGGCCTGCAGTTCTATTCCAACGGCGGGCCTGGCAAGACCGCAGGCCTCATCGTGCGCGGCGCGAGCGCGTCGCAAAGCCTCGTGCTGGTCGATGGCATGCGCATCGGATCGGCCACCAGCGGTGGCGCGTCGCTGGAACACCTGTCGCTCGACGATATCGAGCGGATTGAAATCGTCCGCGGCCCGGCTTCGGCGCTCTACGGTGCTGACGCAATCGGTGGCGTGATCCAGATCTTCACCCGTCGTGCGACTGAACCCTTTGCGGCGGATGCGTTTGCCGGCATGGGCAGCTACGGCACGCAGGAGTACGCGGCAGGGGTGTCGGGCAAGAGCGGCGCGCTCAGCGGTGGCCTGCGTGTGACGCACCAGGAGACGAACGGCTATTCGGCGATCAACGATCCGGTCAAGCAGCCTTATAGCTACGACCCGGACGACGATGGCTATCGCCGCAACAGTTTCGCAGCCAATTTCGGCTGGAAGATCGCCGACGGTCACGCGCTTGAACTGACTGCGCTGCAGAACAACGGCCGCAGCTGGTACGACGGCGGCATCGGTTTTGATTCGCATACCGACGTGAAGGTGGCCAGCTATGGCGCAAGCCTGCGTGATCGCTTTGCCGAGAACTGGGTCAGCACCTTGCGCCTCGGCCGCTCGGTGGACGACAGCCGTGACTACGCGATGTGGAATCCGACCGGCATGACCTTCCGCACCGAGCAGGACCAGGCCTCGTGGCAGAACGATGTCCGCATCGGGCCGGGCAGCCTGATGCTCGGCGCCGAATGGCTGCAGCAGCAGGCCAAGGCTGAAGGCAGTTTTGATCAGTCCCGCACGATCAATGCCTTGTTCGCTGGCTGGAGCGCCCACTATGGCGCGCAGCGCGTGCAGCTCAACGTGCGCCGCGACGACAACTCGCAATTCGGCGCCCATACCACCGGCACGGCCGCCTGGGGTTGGCAGTTCGCCGAGGCGTGGCGTGTGCGCGTCGGCGGTGGCACATCGTTCCGCGCGCCGACCTTCAACGACCTCTACTACCCCGGCTACTCGAATCCCAACCTGAAGGCAGAGCAAGGCCGAAGCGTGGAGACGGCGGTGGTGTGGGAGTCGGGCGAGGCCAAAGCATCGCTGACCGCTTACCGCAACCGTGTTCGCGACCAGATCGCGCTGGATGAGACCTGGACGCCGCAAAACATTTCGCACGCCGAGCTGGATGGCGTCACCGCCGAAGCCGGCAATGTCTTTGGCGCTTTCGTCGTGGATGGCTCGCTCGACTGGCTGCA
>JAJZLD010000350.1 GCA_021803785.1 Pseudomonadota bacterium
CTCTCTGAAGGCACCAGGCTGCAGGTAGATGCCGACGAGCGTCGCCGGATGGCCGTTGATGCGGCCGATGAAGTCGTAGTCCCTCGAGCCCAGTTCAACGCGTGCGACATCCTTCAGACGCAGCGAGGAGCCGTCCGGATTGGCGCGCACGATGATGTTTTCGAACTCTTCGACGCTCGACAGCCGGCCCTTGGTGGTCACGGTGTAGACCATTTCCTGCCCGCCACCGGTCGGCGCCTGACCCACCTTGCCGGCCGCGAACTGAGCGTTCTGCTCGTTCAAGGCCGCAGCGATGTCGGACACCGTCACCTTCAGCTGCGTCATGCGATCCGGGCGGATCCACACGCGCATCGCGTAATCCTTCGCGCCGAAGATCTGCACGTTGGTCGTACCCGGGATGCGCTTCAACGCATCGAGCACGTTCAAGGTGACGTAGTTGGAGGTGTAGAGATCGTCGTATCGGCCATCCGGCGAGTAGAACGCGAGCACCTGCAGGAAGGACGAAGAGCCCTTCTCCACCGTCACGCCCTGGCGCCGTACTTCCAGCGGCAGCTTGGCTTCGACCTGCTTGACGCGGTTATTGACGTTGAGCGCCGCCTGATCGACGTTGGTGCCGATCTCGAACGTCACTGCAATCGTCATCACGCCGCTGGAGGTCGAGGTCGACTGCATGTACATCATGCCTTCGACGCCGTTGATGGCGTTTTCCAGCGTCGCAGCGACGGTCTGCTCAAGCACGTTGGCCGAGGCGCCGGGGTAAACCGCAGTCACCTGCACTACAGGTGGCGCGATCTCGGGGTATTGCGCAATCGGCAGACTGCGCATGGCCGCAAGCCCCGCCAGCACCATGAAAATGGAGATGACGAAGGCAAAGATCGGCCTGTCTATGAAAAATCGGGAGAACATGGCTGCTTGCCTCCGGCTCAGTGCTTGCCAGCGGGGGCGGATTGGGCTGCCGGCGCGGCGCCGCCAAGCTTGATCGGCGCGCCGGGGAAGAAGATACGGGCGGTGCCATCGACGATGACCTGATCACCCGGCTTGAGGCCGTCGCGGATCACCCAGGCATTCGCCAGGTCACCCTCCAGCTTGACCCATTCACCGACCTGAACCGGGCGCGGCTGCGCGATCGTCGCGCCTTCCTTGCCCTGGCCCACCACATAGACGTACTTGCCATTGGGCGAATCCAGCACCGCGCGCTGCGGCAGCACCACCGCCTGCGGCCGCGTCGCGCCACTCAGGATCACGCGCACGAACTGGCCCGGCGCCAGCTTGCCGTCAGCGTTCGGCACGCTCGCACGCGCGGCAAAGCTGCCGGTGTTCGAATCGGCCTTGTAGTCGTGGAAATCGATGCGGCCCACGCGATCGAGCATCGAGCCGTCGGAGAGCTTCAGCTTCACCGCGAAACCGTCCTTCGGCAGCACCAGCTTGCCGTTGGCGGCTTCGTCGCGCAGGCGCAGTGCTTCTTCCTCGCCCACGCCGTAGTTCACATGCGCCGGATCGGTCTGCGCCAGCGTCGCGAGCAGGCTGTCGCCGCCAGCAGTGACAAGGCTGCCCTCCACCTTCAGCGCACGCCCAGCAACACCGCCAAGCGGTGCGCGGACTTCGGTATAGCCAAGGTCGATGCGCGCGGTGGTCAGATCCGCTTCGGCAGATTTCACCGCCGCCCGCGCCAGCTCAAAGGCCGAAGCGGCGTCGTCCGCATCCTTCTGGCTCACGGCCTGCTCAGCGGCCAGCGGCTTGATCCGGTTGTACTCGCGTTCGGCCTGCTTCAGGCGCGCCTGCGCTTGTGCCAGCGCCGCTTCGGCGGAGGCTACGCGCGCGCGGAACGGCGCTTGATCAATCATGAACATCGGCTGCCCAGCCTTGAGCAAGGCCCCTTCCGCATACAGGCGCTTCTCGATGATGCCGGTCACGCGGGCGCGCACCTCGATCTCGCGCGAACCAGCGACCTGGCCGACATACTCGAAATCGACCGGCACGTCGCGCAAGGCAACCGTGGTAACAGCCACGTCAGCCGGCGGCATGCCGCCATGTCCCTGCTGGCCACCCTGCTTGCCACAGGCAACAAGCACGAGCGAAAGCGCCGCCAGCACAAACGCGCTGCGGGCCGATAGGGGAAGAATCGGGGTGGGATGCATGGTGGTGTCCTCTGCAAGGGGAAAAGCGTTGCCGCCGGGCGTACCGGGTCAATCCGCATTGACAAGCAAGGCGGATTTTATATACATACACGAATGTTTGTAAATTGCGGCGCGTGTCGTTGTGTATCAACTGCACATGCTTGACCCGCGTCAGCGCAACGAAGCGCCAAACAAAGCCACGTAGAATAACGAGATCATGGCCAGACGAACCAACGAACAAGCCGAAGCCACCCGCGCCCAACTGCTGGACGCAGCGGAGGCGCTTTTTTGCGACAAGGGCGTCGCCTCGACCACACTGGACATGATTGCGCGTGCGGCCGGCGTCACCCGTGGCGCCGTCTACTGGCACTTCAAGAACAAAGCGGAGATTTTCGAGGCGGTATGTGACCGCGCGACGTCGCCGATGGAAACCATGCTCAACACACTGGCGGCCGAGCCAGGCGAAGATCCGCTCGGCTCGCTCGAGCGCCAGGCCTGCGAGATCCTTCAACTGATCGCGCGGGACGCGCGCATGCGCGCGGTACTCGAAATCCTGTTCCGCGGCTTCGATGGCGGCCCGGAGTTCGCCGAATACCTCGCACGCGAGGAGGAGAGCAGGCGGGACTGCCGTTGCCAGATCGAGTCCGTGCTTGAAGCGGCAGCGACGCGCGGCCAATTGCCGCCCAGCGTCAGCCCCGCCAAGGCTGCGATCGCGGTGACGGCCTTCGTCGGTGGTCTGATGCACGACTGGGTGCTGGACGGCGACTACGACCTCGCCGACATGGCGCCTTACCTCACGCGCGTGTTCTTCAGCGGCCTGCGCAACACCTAAGCGCTTCGACCCGAGCGGCTAAGCACCTGACGTGAGCTCCCGTCGCATGACGATCGCATCTTCTCTGCGGCCGCCCACCGCAGGGTAGTAGTCGCGCCGACGGCCGACCGGCGCGAAGCCGGCATGTTCGTATAGCCGCAGGGCCGCCATGTTGGAGGGCCGCACTTCGAGAAACATCTGCCTTGCACCATGCACCTTGAGGTCGTGGCACAGCACATCCAGGAACCAGCGCCCAAGGCCCTGCCCCTGCACCGCCCGCAGTACGCTGATGTTGAGCAGATGTGCTTCATCGACGATCTTCAGGCAGACTGCGTAGCCAAGCGGTTCACCGTCGCGCTCCAGCACCGAGCAGGCGTGGCCGGCATCGAGCGAGTCCTTGAAATTCCCGCGGGTCCAAGGAAACGCATGCAACACCGATTCGGCCGCGCAGACCCAATCCAGATCGTCGGCCGTCATCGGTCGAATTCGCAGCGCAGCGCTCATGCCTTCAAGGCTTTCGCCACACGTTCCGCCGTCGTCAGTGCAACCTTGTCGCGCCCTTGCAGCA
>JAJZLD010000351.1 GCA_021803785.1 Pseudomonadota bacterium
TTGTTTGACGCCGCGGATGCCACGATCAACGCCGACAGCCATTTCGCCGCCGCGGTTGACCATGCCCGCACTGGCCGCTTCGAGGAAGCTGTCGAATCTTTCCGCACCGTCTTGAGTTTCGTTCCGGATCGCACCGAAGCCTGGCAAGGCCTCGGCTATTGCTACCGTAAACTGCGCCGCTACGCCCAAGCCAACGAGGCCTACGGCGAAGCGCTGCGCCATGATCCGTCGCGCGGAGCGATGTGGTTAAACGCAGCTGTCTCGGCGATTGCTGCGTACTGATTCATTGGGCCTTCGGGCCTAGGCGATCAATTGTGTCGAATCCCGGTCTTGAGCCGGGATTTTCGTTTCTAAGCGTCCCGCTTGCCGACCCCCTAGAATGGCGGTAATCAGGGAGGAATGGCGCATGACTGCCAGAATCGCGAACTGGATACTTTCGACCGCCGCAATACGTTCGCTGGAGTCGGTCTACAAGGAGGCAGCGCCCACACTGATGCAGCGCGCCGGCCACGCTGCTGCGCGGCTCGTCGAGCAGTTCCATCTACCCCCTGGGCCCATTCTGGTTTTGGCCGGCCCTGGCAACAATGGCGGCGATGGTCTGGTTCTCGCAAGCGAGCTGAGACAACGAGGCCGTGAGGTCGTTGTCGCCTTTCTCGGCAATGCCGACCACCTGCCCGCCGATGCCGCTGCTGCAATGACAGCGTGGCTACAGGGTGGCGGCACGCTGGCACGAGAGTTTAAATCCGACGGCTGGGTGCTGGCCGTCGACGCGCTGTTTGGCATTGGATTAACGCGCCCGCTGACTGGCCAGGCCGCCGAATGGGTCAAACGCTTCAATGCACTCAAGTGCCGCCGCCTGTCGCTCGACATTGCAAGCGGAGTCGATGCCGATACTGGCCGCGAACAGGGATGTGCAGTGCGCGCTACCGACACCTTGAGCTTCATCGCATGGAAGCCGGGTTTGATGACACTGGACGGGCCTGATCATTGCGGTCGTCTCCATCTTGCAACGCTCGACGTCAAGTTGGAGCAGCACGATGGCGCCGGTCGCCTGATCACCCGCTACAACTTCGAGCCCCTCCTCACGCCGCGCCCTCGCAACAGCCACAAGGGGCAATACGGCGACGTCGGCATTATCGGCGGCGCGAGCGGCATGGTTGGGGCTGCCTGGATCGCCGGCCGCGCTGCACTGGCGCTCGGCGCCGGGCGGGTGTTCGTCGGGAGCCTGGCGGCCAACGCACCGGCGCTGGACCCCTGCGCCGTTGAGCTGATGATGCGCCGCGCCGACGAAGTGCCTTCATTGGCTTCCGTATTGGCGGTCGGCCCGGGCCTGGGCCAAGACGAGCCAGCACGCGCGCTGCTAAAGCGCTGCCTAGCGTTTGCAGGCCCTATCGTGCTGGATGCGGACGCACTCAATATGATTGGCACCGGTCCCGACCTTGAAAAGCTTCTGCTCGCCCGTCCGCACGATACTCTGATGACCCCACACCCAGCCGAAGCGGCGCGCCTGCTCCAATCGACAACCGCCGCCATCCAGGCGGACCGCGTCGCGACCGCCAAGGCGCTCGCGCGGCGTTACCGCGCACACGTTGCGCTCAAAGGTTGCGGCACCGTCGTGGCACACCCCGACGGCGCCTGGGCGATCAACACCAGCGGAAATCCAGGCATGGCTGTGGCAGGCATGGGGGACGCCCTCACCGGCTTCGCTGCAAGCCTACTAGCCCAGCGATGGCCCGCGCCTATGGCGCTTGAGGCTGCGGTGCATCTGCATGGCGCCGCGGCGGACGCACTGGTCGCAAACGGCGTCGGTCCGGTCGGACTGCGCGCCAGCGAAGTGATCGACGCAGCACGTCGCATCAGAAACGCCTGGACCAGCGAGTCGGCGTGAGGTGCTCTCAACCTCGAATTGCAGGACGACGCAATGGGTAAGCAGAGTGCTCCTCGCCCGATACGCGGCGTCGTACTTTTCTGCGTCGCAGTAGTGCTCTTTTCCTGTCTTGACGCTACGGCCAAGCACCTGTCGTAGCACTGGCCGGTCGCCATGCTCGCCTGAGGGCGTTATGTAGAGCATTTCGTGCTGATGACAGCCTTCCTAGCGCCGACCTGGCGAGGGCCGGCTGTTGGCTACGGAACGCCAAATGCTGCAGAGCGTACGTGGTCTGGGTCTAGGGTTTATTGACAATTAACCTCGAAACCGCGGTTGAAGGGATGGAAACTGCTGGGGAGGTCAGGCATCTTGTGGATCCACAAGATGAGCCGCGTAACCAGACCCTTTGTAAGTGATTGGATGTAAGAGAGAAAACCGCGTAAATATGCCTACAGCATTGCACAGACAGATGATTGCCAACAGATTCTGGCCTCTCGCGCTAAAATTCACCCTATGTACTCACTCGCCCGCCCCTTTTTCTTCCTGCTCGACCCCGAAACCGCACACGACCTGACGATCTGGAGCCTGCACCACTTCGGCGGGTTCGTTCCGTCGGTGTGTAATGCGCGTAGCAAACCGGTCGAAGTGATGGGACTCAGCTTCCCAAACCGGATCGGCCTGGCGGCTGGTCTCGACAAGAACGGCGAGGCCATCGATGCCTTCGCCAACTTCGGGTTCGGCCATGTCGAAATCGGTACCGTCACCCCGCGCCCACAACCTGGCAATCCCAAGCCGCGTCTGTTCCGCCTGCCACGGGCCGAAGCCATCATCAACCGCATGGGGTTCAACAACGCCGGCGTCGACAACCTGGTGGCGAACGTTCGTGCCACCAAGTTCAAGGGCATCATCGGCATCAATATCGGCAAAAACTTCGACACGCCAATCGAAAATGCCGCGGACGACTACCTCGCCTGCCTCGACAAGGTGTATCCGCACGCCAGTTACGTCACAGTCAACATTTCGTCACCCAATACGAAGAACCTGCGCCAGCTGCAGGGCGCTTCGGAACTCGATGCCCTGCTCGCCGCTCTGAAAGCGCGCCAGACTCGACTGGCGGATGAACACGGCCGCTATGTGCCGCTTGCACTGAAAATTGCGCCCGATGTTGAGAACGAGCAGCTGGGCGAAATAGCCGACGCGCTGCGCCGCCATCGCATCGACGCAGTCATTGCCACCAACACGACGTTGGCGCGCGATGCCGTCGCCGGCCTGCCGCACGCGCAGGAAACGGGAGGCTTGTCCGGCGCTCCGCTTCGTCAGCGCTCGACTGAAGTCGTCGCACAACTGGCACGGCAACTCGCGGGCGAACTGCCAATCATTGCCGTCGGAGGCGTGTTCTCCGGCGCCGACGCGCTCGAAAAGCTCCAGGCCGGGGCCGAACTCGTACAGATCTACACCGGTCTTATCTATAAGGGCCCAGGCATGGTTGCCGAGGCCATCCGCGCAACGGGCGAGTTCACCCGCTGACACCGGTGTTATTGCTGCGGATCGGTTGACGCATGACAGCCGTGCGTCAGTTTCAGCCCGCGGCTTGAGGCCCTTGAACACATAACCCTGC
>JAJZLD010000037.1 GCA_021803785.1 Pseudomonadota bacterium
GGCGGCGTTCCACAGTTTTCACCCGCCTTCTTCGTCACCTGCAGCGTCACCGCCGGGTATTCGGCCTTCACGCCGCCTGCCACGCCGTGCCACACATAGAGGCCGGGCATTGGCGCACCGGCTTCGACACGCGCCACGTCCGAAAGGAACACCGGCCGGCCATTCCGGCTGCCAATCACGACGTCAGCGACCTCGCCTGCGTCCGCCAAGTACGTGCCGACCTCGACGCGCACGAGGCGATTGTCAGAAGCCAGTTCACCGCCAGGCAGCACCAGGTTGCGCGCTTGCAGCGCCTGCGTCACCTGGCCGACAGTCATCCCCACGGCGGAGAGCCGGTCGGCATCCAGCCACACGTTCACCGCGTTGCCGGGGCCACCGATCGTGCTGACCTCGCGCGTACCTTTGACGCGTTTGATCTCCGCCTCCAGCGCATGCGCCACTCGTTCGAGTTCAAATGCGCTCGCATCCGCATCCTTGGTCCACAGCGTCAGCGCCACGATGGGCACGTCGTCGATGCCCTTCGGTTTGACGATGGGTTCGAGCACACCCAATCCGGCTGGCAGCCAGTCGCGATTGCTGTGCAAGGTGTCGTACAGGCGCACCAAGGCTTCGGTGCGCGGCACACCCACCTTGAACTGCACGGTCAGGATCGCCAGCCCGGGGCGCGACACCGAGAAGGTGTGCTCCACGCCCGCAATCTGGTCGAGCACCTGCTCGGCCGGGCCGGCCACCAGGCGTTCCACATCGGTGCTCGATGCCCCAGGGAAGGGAATCAGCACGTTGGCCATCGTCACGTTGATCTGCGGCTCTTCTTCGCGCGGCGTGATACCGGCCGCAAAGACGCCGAGCAAGAACAGCACCAGCGCCAGCAGCGGCGTGATCGCGTTGCGCTGAAACAGCGCTGCGATGCGCCCAGAAATACCCAGTCGAGAATCGCTGTGAGCCATGGATCGACCTCACTTGGACGCGGCAGCGATCGCTGCCTTGATGGGGTCTAGCGCAACCGACTCGCCCGCCTTAAGGCCCGCCAACACCTCGACGCGGTCATCGCTCAAACGCTCACCAACACGGATCTGGCGCTGTTGAAAGCGCCCATCGGCAGTCTTGGCGTACACAGCCGTCAGCTCGCCGCGCTTGAGCACGGCAGCCAGCGGGATCGCCAAACGCTGCGCTTCGCCCACGACGAAGCGCACGCGCGCAAACTGGCCGGGCGCCGCCACCGCTGATGCAGGCAGGTCGATGCGGACTTCTGTGGTGCGTGTCGTCGGGTCAGCCGCCGGGAGCACCGTGGCGCGAACGCCCGCCACTACCTTCCCGCCGACTTCCACTTCCGGCATGATGTTTCTAGCCAGTGCCACCTGCACGGCACTCAGTTGCGCCTCGGGCAAGTAGGCCACCGCTCGCAGCGCACCCGGCTGAAAAACAGTCACGATCGGCTTGCCGGGCATCGCCATGTCGCCCGCCTCCAGGTGCGTCGCCGCAACGAGGCCGTCGTACGGCGCGGTCACTACCGTGTGACTGCGGCTCGCGCTCGCCGCGCCCGCACCCGCACGCAGCGCCTCGACCCGCGCGCGCAGCGCCTTCACCTGGGCTTCCTGTTGCTCCACGGCGGATGGGCTGACAAAGTTTTGCGTCGCCAAAGCCTGGCTGCGCTTCAGATCAAACTCAGCCTTGACGAGATTCGCTTGTGCCTCCGAAATGGCGGCCTGGCTGGACGCTTCGGCAGCCCCGAGTTCGCGGTCGTCGATACGGGCAATCAGTTGGCCGGCTTTGACGCGGTCGCCAGCTCGCACCGCAAGTTGAAGCACACGGCCCTGAACTTGGGCCGAGAGCACGCTCTGGGTCACCGCCTGGATGGAAGCGTCCGCCTGATAGGTGCCAGCCGCCGGCGAACGGGTTACGCTGGCCACGGGCAGCACATCAGACGCGACACCTGCGAAGCTCACGCCCCACAGCAGCCAAAGCATATTTCGGGTTTTCATTGCAGCTTGTCCTCGTCGAATGCGTTCAGGTCTGCTATCAATATATAACCACATAGCGATTTATTCAAGACTTGTTCGCTTGATAACCACTGGGATATATTTGAGGCAACAACCCTGCAATGGACGCAACCCCAATGGCTCTGCCGGAAAAGGCGATCGACCGCGTCGCCTTGTACTTCAAGGCGCTATCCGATCCGACCCGCCTTCGAATCCTGAACGCACTGCGAGAGAGCGAGCGCTCGGTCGGTGAGCTGACCGACATCGCGCAATGCAGCCAGGCGAACGTTTCCAAACATCTGCGCGTACTCTCCGACGCAGGCATCGTCGCACGCACGCCACGCGGTACGACCACGGTGATCAGCGTCGCAGACCCGGCGATCTACGACCTCTGTTCGCTGGTGTGCGACTCGGTGGCACGGGAGTTGGAGAAGGACTTGGCCTTGCACCAAGCTTTGACGGCAAACCGCAAACAGGTCCGATAGCAACCGCGCCGGCGCGATCCACCATCGAGTAGGGAACGGGGCCCCCCGTCGCCCTCTCACACCACCGGACGTGCGGTTCACGAACCGCCCGCTGCTGCTGGCGGCGGTGGGCAAGGCGGCCAGCCACGCCAACCAGACCCTGCTGTACCTGACGCCGCTGCACGGCCGTGCAGACATCCTCAAACGGCTGATCGCCAACATCGGGAGGCCTTGCAGCACGTCAAGACTGCTGCGGAGCAGTTCAAGGACCTCGACCGCTGGGGCTGCCTGCTGCGCTACATCAGCGAGCGAATCGCGCCTGTCATCGGGCCGCCCAGATCGCCACAAGGGCTTCCGGCCGCGGGGTAACTGCCGGATTTAGGTTCAAGAGCCCGAGATACTGAACGTGCGCTACACCACCGAAAAACCGACCGATCCCGCCGAGCTCAAGCGTGCCGAAGCCCTGCAGCAATGGCTCAATACCTTTTCCGGCGAATTCGTAAAAGTGGGGGGCGAGGCCGGCAAACGCACCTCGGATGCCTACAAGAAAGTGACCGGGCACTACCTGCCAGGCGATCGGCGCGACACTTGATCCGATCGCGGATCAGATGACGTAATCCGGTTCCGCCGGCGTGCCGATCCAGCGCATGGCCGAGTGGGTGGACAGATGCACCGCGCCGCTCAGCTCTGCGAGAAAGCCGCTTTGGCGCAGGCGATCCATCACCGGGCCCTTCACCTCCGCCAGATGGAGGGCGACGCCCTGCTCGGAGAGCCCGCGGTTCAAGTCACGCAGCCCCTGCAAGGCCGACACATCGATGGCATTCACCGCCGACAGCACGAGCAGCACGCTGCGCGTATCCGGGCGCTGGCGCAGCATGCCAACAATCGCATCGCTTACAAAGCGGATGTTGGCGAAGTAAAGGCTCTCATCGATCCGTATCGCGAGCACGCCCGGCTGCATCTCAACCGCATGGCGCAGGCGGTTGCGGTAGTGCTCGCTGCCCGGCACGCGGCCCAGCTCGGCCAAGTGAGGTGAGCTGGTACGCCACACGAAATGCGCCAACGACAGGCCGACACCCAACAGCACCGCGTCAACGACACCTGCCACCAGCACGGCGGCGGCCGTCGCGAGAAAGATCCACGCGTCGCCACGCTCATAACGCCAGGCCAGCCGCAGGACCGACAGATCAATCAACTGGATCACCGCCACAACGATGGTGCAGGACAGGGCCGCGAGTGGCAGCAGCGCAAACAGCCCCGCCGCCGCAGCCAGGATCACCAGCATCCAGAGTGCGGCGAGCACGCCCGCCAGTTGTGTGCGTGCGCCGGCAAGCTCATTCGCGGCAGATCGGCCGAAACTCGCAGACACCGGGAATCCGCCAGTTACGCCGGCAGCCATGTTGGCGAGGCCCAGCGCAACCAACTCACGGTTCGGATCGACAGTTTCGCGCCGCTTGAGCGCCAGCACCTGCGCGATGGAGTAGCTATCGATGAAGCCGATCAGCGCAATCGCCGCGATCGCCGGCATCAGCTCGATCAGCAGGCCAAGCTGCGGCATCGGCCACGTCAGCGGTGGCAGGCCTTGCGGCAGCGCGCCGACCAGCTTGACCGGCAGCCCCAGCGCATGCACCGCGGCAGCAGCCACGGTAATGACGAACAAGGGTGCCGCCTTGCCGAAAAGCTCCGCCACACGCGCAGCCAACCCGATGCGCCGCAAGCCCTTGGCGAGCCATGCGCGGCACGCGAACAGCGCGAGCAAAGTCACCACCGAAAGCGCTGGCGACGCCCAACTCAGTTCATGCCGCAGCGCCCACACCCGAGCCAGCATCGACTGCGCGTCCGCCGCATGGCTCTCGATACCGATCAGGTTGGGCACCTGCGTCAGCAGAATCAGGAGCGCCGAGCCGGTCACGAAACCACCGAGCACCGGGGACGACAGGTAGTTCGCGACAAAACCGAACCGCAAGCCGCCGAACACCACACGCAGCAAGCCCGAAAACAGCGCCAGCGCGGCGGCCAGCATCGGGTACTGCGAGGGCGCGACCTGCGACAGCCCGGCGAGCGCCGCTGCGGTCATCAACGAAGGCAGCGCGGCGGGGCCGACCGACAAGGCCGCACTGCTGCCGACGATCGCATAGCAGATCGCCGGCAGGATGCTCGCGTACAGGCCGGCTTGTGGCGAAAGCCCGGCCAGCAGCGCATAGGCCAGGCCCTGCGGCACGAGAAACAGCACCAGCGTTGCGCTGGCAACAACGTCATCCCACAAGTCGGCGCGGCGATAGTCGCGCAGCCAGCCGAGCACCTTGAACGAAGATTCCAAATCTTGCCCCTGCGTCACGGTGCCGCGGCACCGACGCGTCCACACTACCGCAAACCGGCAAACGCTCCCTCGCCCGCGCCGCACACGCGCAGCGCCAGGTGGCGATTCCGGCTCAAGCCTTGCGCACGAACTCCGACTTCAGCGACATCTGGCCGATGCCGTCGATCTTGCAGTCGATATCGTGATCGCCATCGACCAGACGGATGTTCTTGACCTTGGTGCCGACCTTCACCACCAGCGAGGAACCCTTGACCTTCAGATCCTTGATCACGGTGACCGAATCGCCGTCCTGCAGCACGTTGCCGTTGGCATCCTTGACCACACGCGCCTCTTCGGCCGCCTCGGCCGGCGCGGTGGCCGACCATTCGTGAGCACACTCGGGGCAGATGAACATCCCGTTGTCCTCGTAGGTGAATTCGGATTTGCATTGCGGGCAATTGGGCAGCGTGCTCACGTTAAACCTTGTATGGATTGACAACCGCGACTTGGATCGAAAAACGCGACATGCCCAGCCCCGCGCGCGGAGTCGGAAGGGCATCAAATGGCATCGCATTTACACAAAGGGGGCGCATTTTACCCCTTCACGGCACATGGTTTTCGGCGCATATACCTTGCCAGGCGGAAATGCGCACGCCACACTGCCCGCCGGCCGATTACCGTGGAGCTCAATCGATGCCCGAGACCACCGGCTTCGACCATCTTTACCTGAGCGTTCCCGACCTGGCGCGCGCCGAGGCGTTCTACGACCGCGCAATGCTGGGCGTACTCGGCTTCCGCAAGAACACGTTTGAGCTGCATGGCGAACCGCATGTGCAGCGCTGCAACCACCGCTTCGACGTGGTCATCAGTCCTGCGCGCAGCAGGCATCAACGCTACCGAAGCAGCCTTACACCCGGGCTATACGCCGGACGACTGGGCCGCGCAGGATCAACAAGCCTGCCGCTTGCCGGCTGCCACAGCCCCGCTCGCACGCACAAGGGACTATCCTTCCGCCCTTGGCCCGCATTACGCGGCCCCCGCCCTACATTACACAGGTAGCCCAGTGAGCGACTTTCCCCTGATCGAATGGACCGAAGCCGATGCGGCGCGCAGCGCACGCTGGCGCTCAGAGGCTGGCATTGCTCCCCCGAAGCGCGTGGTGATCGCCGACGACACCATGAACGCCGACACCGCCTACAAACTCGCCTGCGAAGGCACGGCGCTGCTGTACCGCGGCGACTTCCAGAACGCCCGCCTGCTGCTGCAGGCCATGGCGCGCCGCGCTGACCGCAAGAAGGCGAAAACCGGCAACACGCCGACCGAGGCCTTCAACCTGCACCGCATGGCCCAGGCCCAGCGCGCCCGCACGCTGGGCATGCTGCTGATCCCCTTCGATGCCGGCCATGTGATTCCGCTGCGCCGCGCGCCCGATGTGCATGACGCCTGCCTCGAAGCCTACGGCGCGGCCGATGAAGCCTATGTCGCATCGCTGCGCGAGTTGCTTGGCCTGATCGGCGCGCACGAATGGCGCAAGAAAGGGGTCGAAATCCCTGCACTCGGTTCGCGCATCCACCCGCACTATGGCGTGTTCTCGCCGGTGCGTGGCGAGTATGTCGATCTGGTCGCACGCACAGCACTGCCCGCAGCGGCCGAGTCGCTGGCCTTTGACATCGGCACCGGCACCGGCGTGATCGCGGCGATGCTGGCCAAGCGCGGCGTCAAGCGCATCGTCGCCACCGAGCAGGACCCGCGCGCCATTGCCTGCGCAAAGGAGAACATGCAGCGCCTGGGCTTCGCCAACCGTGTCGAGGTCGTGAAAGCGGATCTCTTCCCGCAAGGCCGCGCGCCGCTGATCGTGTGCAACCCGCCCTGGGTGCCGGCCAAACCCAGCTCGCCGATCGAACACGCGGTGTATGACCCCGACAGCCGCATGCTCAAGGGCTTTCTTGCCGGGCTTGCCGCGCACCTCGAGCCGAAAGGCGAAGGCTGGCTGATCCTCTCAGACCTGGCCGAGCACCTGGGCCTGCGCACACGGGCGCAGCTGACCGAGTGGATCGAACAAGCCGGCTTGAAGGTGGTCGGCCGCGAGACGATTCGCCCGCGCCACGGCAAGGCCGCAGACGCCGACGACCCGCTGCACGCCGCCCGCGCGCAAGAAGTCACAACGCTTTGGCAGTTGGCTGCGGCGAACAAGTGAGCCGCCGGGCCGACGCTACTTCAGCACTTCAACGATCTTCACACCGACTTCGTAGATCGCGGAGCCGTTCACCGGGTGGCAACGCTTCACCTGTGCGCGCACGTGCATCGGCGGACCGGCAAGCGGGCCGTCGTGCGGGCGCACGATCACTTCGAAGATTTCGTCGGGTCGCGGCACATACACCGTATGAAGCGTCATGCCGTCTACGCTCAGATCCACGCAGCGCGCCTTGCGCGGCGGGTGTTGCGAGGCGGCCGGCTGGATGAAGGCTTCGGTGCCGAGCGGGATGCGCACCGCGGCGCGGCGCTCGCGCCCCCCCTGTCCGTTATTCATTCCGGATCTGCTCCCTGGACTATTGCCGTCAGCTGGTGGTCTGCGGCATTTGTTGTGCCACTAGCTTACCCGAAGCGCCCGCGCCGTGCGGGGGCTGATCCCTTGCAACGAAAACGGCCCGCTCTGGGCGGGCCGTTGCTCTCGGGAAGACCGGCCGTTCAGGCGGCCTTCTTCATCTGCTTCTGGTAGAGGAACTCCAGAATCGCGGCGCGGCAGCTGACGTACTGCGGATCGTGCGCGAGTTCGAGCCGGTTGCGCGGTTTGGGGATGTTCACATCGAGAATCTCGCCGATCGTCGCGGCCGGGCCGTTGGTCATCATCACCACGCGATCCGACAGCAGCACCGCCTCGTCGACATCGTGCGTCACCATCACCACGGTGGCGCCGGTTTTCGCCATCACCCCGATCAGCTCGTCCTGCAGGCTTGCGCGTGTCAGGGCGTCGAGCGCGCCGAAAGGCTCGTCCATCAGCAACACCTTGGGCTCCATTGCGAAGGCGCGTGCGATGCCCACGCGTTGCTTCATGCCGCCGGAGATTTCGTGCGGGTACTTATGCATCGCATGGTCCATATGCACCATCTCCAGCGCGGCCTCGGCACGCAGCTTGAGCTTCACCTTGCGCTCGCGGGTGCCAAAGACGCGCTCGACCGCCAGATAGACATTCTCGAAGCAGGTCAGCCAGGGCAGCAGCGAATGGTTCTGAAACACCACCGCGCGCTCCGGCCCCGGGCCGGCCACTTCTCGCCCGGCGCAGATCACGTTGCCCGAGGTCGGCAGCGTAAGGCCGGCAATCAGGTTGAGCAGCGTGCTCTTGCCGCAGCCCGAGTGGCCAATCAGCGAAACGAACTCGCCTTCGCCGATCGCCAGGTCGATATCGCGCAGCGCGGTGAAGCGCCCGCTCTTGGTGTCGAAGGCCATGCCGACGTTTTCGACTTTCACCATGGGTTTGCTCATGACGGGGCTCCGGTGCGAATCAGTTGTTGCCGTAGGAGAAGCGCTTGGCGATCAGCAGCAGCGCCTGTTCCAGCATCAGGCCGACAATGCCGATCACGAAGATCGCGATCACGATGTGCTCGACCTTCAGGTTGTTCCACTCGTCCCACACCCAGAAGCCGATGCCGACGCCACCGGTGAGCATCTCGGCTGCAACGATGACGAGCCAGGCCGTGCCGATCGAGAGCCGGATGCCGGTAAGCATGTAGGGCAGCACGGCCGGGAACAGGATCTTGGTGATGATCTTGAACTCCGACAGGTTCAGCACCCGTGCGACGTTCATGTAGTCCTGCGGTACGCGCTGTACACCCTGTGCGGTGTTCAGGATCATCGGCCAGATCGAGCAGATGAAGATCGTCCAGGTCGCCGCCGGGTCGGCCTTCTTGAACACCAGCAGGCCGATCGGCAGCCACGCCAGCGGGCTGACCGGGCGCAGTAGCGAGATCAGCGGATCGAGCATGCTGTTGAGGAAGGTGAAGCGGCCGATCAGGAAGCCCATTGGAATACCAACCAGCGCGGCAATGCCGAAGCCGATGCCGACGCGCTGCAGCGACGACAGGATGTTCCAGCCAATACCCTGGTCGTTCGGGCCGTTGCGATAGAACGGGTCAGCGAAGATCTCGACCGCCGCGGCCCAGGTCTGCAGCGGGCCAGGAAAACCCTGCGTCTTCATTGCCACGATCGCCCATACGCCCAGCAGCAGGCCGATGCCGAACAAAGGCGGCAACACTTTCTTGAGCACGGCGTTCACCCGCGGCCCCAGCGGTGCGCGGTAACGCGGCGTTGGCACTGGCTTCACTTTCGCCTGTGGCGCGGCGGAGGTTTCGGAAGTCGCGGCGGCTTGGGCGTGCGTGCGGGGCTCGACGGCCAGCGGCTCGGCCGCGAGGTTGGAGGCAGTCATCGAAACAGCGCTCATGTTGTGCTCCTCTGCGCGGCTCACAGCGGCCGCGCCTGCAAGGGGGTCCCAGGGCCGCAGAAAACCGCGGCCCGCGTCGATGGCGAGGTCAGGCAACTTTGATCTTGAAGCTGGCGGCGTACTTCTTCGCGTCCTTGCCGTCCCACACCACGCCGTCGATCAGCTTGCTGCTGCGCATGTCCGACTTGGGCAGCGACACGCCCGCGGCGGCGGCCGCCTGCTTGTAGATATCGATGCGGTTGATCGACTTGGCCACAGCCGCGTAGTCCACCTCGCCCTTGAGCAAGCCCCAGCGCTTGTGCTGCGTGAGGAACCACATGCCATCGGACAGGTAGGGGAAATTCACCGCGCCGTCGTTGAAGAACTTCATGTGGTTCTTGTCGTCCCAGCTCTTGCCCAGCCCGTTCTGGTAGCGGCCCAGCATGCGTTCGAGTATCACGTCCATGTCGGTGTTGACGTAGGCCTTCTGTGCGATCGTCTCGGCCGTCTTGCGGCGGTTCGCCAGCGAGGCATCGATCCAGCGGCCGGCTTCGAGGATCGCGGAGGTCATTGCGCGCGCGGTGTTCGGGTTCTTCTGCGCGAACTCCGCGGTGGTGCCCAACACCTTCTCGGGGTGGTCGGTCCAGATGTCCTGCGTGGTGACCGCGGTGAAGCCGATCTTGTCCATGATCGCGCGGTTGTTCCATGGCTCACCGACACAGAAACCGTCCATGTTGCCGACACGCATGTTGGCCACCATCTGCGGCGGCGGCACGGTGATGACCTTCACATCCTTCATCGGGTCGATGCCGTTTGCGGCCAGCCAGTAGTACAGCCACATCGCGTGCGTACCGGTCGGGAAGGTCTGTGCGAAGGTGTATTCGCCCGGCTTCGCGGCCACGGCCTTCTGCAACCCGGCGCCATCGGTCACGCCCATGTCACGGAACTTGTTTGACAGCGTGATCGCCTGGCCATTGTTGTTGATGGTGGCGAGTACGGCCATGTCCTTCTTCGGACCACCGATTCCCAGATGCACACCGTACACAAGGCCGTACAGCACATGCGCTGCATCCAGCTCGCCGTTAACCAGCTTGTCGCGCACAGCTGCCCATGAAGCCTCTTTCGAGGCGATGATCTTGATGCCGTACTTCTCGTCGAACTTCTGCACCGCAGCCATCACGACCGATGCGCAGTCGGTCAGCGGAATGAAGCCGATGCGGACTTCCTTTTTCTCCGGGGCATCCGAGCCCGCAGCCCAGGCGCCGGAGAACGGCATCACGCTGGAGGCGGCCGCAGCGCCACCGAGGGCGAGCGTTTGGCGCAGGAAGCCGCGACGGCTCAGTTCATTGTCCGAGGGGCGATCGATCATGTTTGTCTCTCCGCAGCAAGGGTCAGGATTTCCGCAGAACAAAAAGGCGCCCACCGTGCGTGCACAACACGCTCGGAGGACGCCCTTGTCCGTTGCCGCCCGGGCTGCCGTCATTGGCAGGCCTCGGACCGCTGCAGTCGCCGCCATTGGCGCCTGCTTTGCCCAGCCCTTTGCAACTGACGTGCCAGCGATTGCATGCGATTGTTTTTAAAAGGTTTTCCATAGAACAAATGGGAAAACCCGGGAATTCGTATGCGCCGCGATCGCGAGACTTCGGTTTTCGGCACTTGTGCGGTGCAAACCGCGACAAAGGCGCACCGGATCAATGCTGCACTGCGCCAGTGCGAACATGCACCTCACGGATACCCGCGCGCACCACACTGAGGCAACTCAGAAACGAAAACACCCGGCCTTGGGCCGGGTGTCGGTTCTCGGTGCAGGAAGCGCTCGGGCGCAGGCCTTCTAGCCGATCAGCAGCTTGGCGGACTCGATCACGTCCTGCGCCACTTCGCCGATGCGCCGCCCGCGCTCCATCGCGAGCTTGCGCAGCGCATGGTAGGCGTCGTCCTCTGATAAACCACGCGCCTGCATCAGGATGCCCTTCGCCCGGTCAACCGCGATACGGTCCGATAGCTTGCGCTGGGCGTCGTCGCGTTCGCGGCGCAGGGCCTGGAATTCCTCGAAGCGTGCCACCGCCACTTTCATCAGAGATTCCACGCGCTCCGGCACCAAGCCATCCACCACATAGGCCGCAACACCCGCGCGCATCGCGCGGCGGATGATGGATTCGTCGTCGTCACCCGAGAACACAATCACCGGTCGTGGGTAGTCGCGATCGAGCGTGGCGAGGTGTTCGAGTGTGTCGCGGCTGGGCGATTCGGTGCTGATCAATACCGCATCCGGCTGAATCTCCTGCACCCGCTTTGCCAACTCGGCCGCGTCGGCCAGCACTGCCGCCACAAGGTGGCCGGCAGCAGCGACACCCTGGCATAGATCCAGTGCGCGCTCCTTGGACTCGTCGACGATCAAGACTCTCAGCATTGATTAGGCTCAGGGGTTTTGGCCGCAAAACAATGCAATCGGCGTGCCAGCCTGTCTGGTCAGGGAATCGTGAACGAGATCGTCGCGCCCTGCCCCGGCGCCCCTTCGGCAGCCACCTCGCCCAGGTGCCGCTCGACAATCCGCTTGACGATCGCCAGCCCGATACCGGTGCCCTCGAATTCGCGCGACGCATGCAGTCGCTGGAACACGCCGAACAGCTTGTCGGCGTAATTCATGTCGAAGCCGATGCCGTTATCGGACACGTAGTAGTGCACCTGCCCGCGCACCTGCGTAACGCCGATATCCACCCGGGGCTCATTGCTGTGCGACGAGAATTTCAACGCATTGCCGATCAGGTTCACCCACACCTGCCGCAGCAGCCTAGGGTCGCCGTAGGCTGGGGGCAAGAGGCCGACCGAGATGCGGGTGTCCGGGTACGGCACGCGCAGATCGGACACCACCTCGGCGACCAGGCGCCCCATGTCCACCTTCTGCCGCGTCAGCTCGGCACGGCCCACACGTGAGAAATCGAGGAAGTCGTCGATCAACTCCCCCATCCGCACCGAAGCCTTCATCACGCGATCGAGCAGGCCACGGCCCTCCTGCGTCAGCCGCTCGCCCTCGCTGTCGATCAGCAAAAAGGTGTAGCCGTGAATCGCGCGCAAGGGCGCGCGTAAGTCGTGCGACACCGAATACGAGAAGGCTTCCATCTCCTTGTAGGCGCGCTGCAACTCGGCGGTACGTTCGATCACGCGCTGCTCCAGCGAATCGTTGAGCACGCGGATCTCAAGCTCGGCGCCGACCTGTTCGGTGATGTCGCGAAGGATCAGCGTGAACAGCGTGGCATCACCCAGTTCAACGCGCGACAGCGCGAGTTCGAGCGGGAACTCCTCGCCATTGCGACGCCGCCCGAGCAAGGGCCGCGCGCCGCCGCGCAACCGCCTGCTGGCGCGCCGCCGCGCCTGCAGCAGGATCTTCTCGGCCGGCAGGCTGCGATAGCGCTCCGGCAGCAGCATCAGCACGTCTTCGCCGATCGTCTCCTCGGCGCGGTAGCCAAACATGTTCTCGGCCGCCTTGTTGTACATGACGATGCGGCGCGAGGCATCGGTGATCAGCACCGCGTCCATCGCGGAATCGATGATCGCTTCAAGCTGCAGCGATCGCTCGCGCAGCGCACGCTCCGCCTGCCGCTGCGCGGTCAGTTCGCGGCCGATGATCGCGAAGCGCGGCAAGCGATCTTCCGACGCAGGCAACGCCACCACCGAGATCTCGACCTGCGCGCTGTCGCGGTCCAGCGGCACGCTCAGGTCAAAGGCGCCGATGCTTTGCCGCGTCTGGCTCGCAATGTGTTCCAACGCACGCCGCAGCGTCTCCCCGGCCGACAGCTCGCCGATCGGCACATCGCCGGTGCGACCTTGTGCGCGAAACAGCCTGCGTGCGACCGGGTTGATCCGCTCGCACAGGAAGTCGCCACTCGTGTCGCGACGCACCAGCAGCATCGGGTCGGGTGAAGCCTCGAACAGCGCAGACTCCTGCGCGCCGCGCAGGCGTGCGCGTCGCATCGAGCGCGTGGCGCCCATCAGCATCAGCGTGGTGCCGAAGGCGAAGCCCGCCAGCAACAGAAAGCCCCAGCCCTGGATGCGGCCGGGCGTACCCACTGCGGCCCTCACACTGGCACCATCCAAGGCCACCACCACGAGCAGCGGATATTCGGCAAGCCGCCGCAGCGCGAACAGGTGCCGGTCGTCGGCGCTTGAGAACTCGGTTTCCCGGCCCAGTTCGATCGCCTTGCGCACACGCTCCGACAAACGCACGGGCAGGTCCGGCCCGGCGCCGCTGTGTGCGAGCACCTCACCTCCGCGCCGCAAGAGAAAGGCTTCGCCACCGCCACGCAAGGTGTGGACACTCAGGATCTCGCGCAGCGCAGTCATCGAAATCTCCGCAACAACACCCGCTGGCGCTGTCTCGTCGACCATCGCATCGCCACGCCACACGCGCACCGCATACAGCCGGTCGTCGGTAGCGGGCAGCAGGTCGAGCACATCCGGCGCGGCCTTGCCGGCGATCTCGGCGAGCAGGCTGGCGTCGCGCGGGCCGCCGCGGTCTGCATCCATCAAGCGGAAGCGCTGGTCGAACACGACCAGCCCCGCGAGCAGATCCTTCAGGTCGCCCGCCAGATCGTCCTGCACTGCCTTGGGCCCGCGCACCCCGTTCGAAACACGCCGCGCGGCGCGGTCGAGCACGAAGTCGGTGACGTCGAGCATGCGCAGCAGATCGCGCTGCACATCGGTCGCTGCGCGGCCGGTCAAAGCCAGCGCTTCGCGTTCGCGCGCCTCGCGCGCATCCTGAAAAGGCACCATTGCGGCGAACAACGCGACCACCACGACGGCAAGGCCGCCAAGGCCGACGAGGGCCTCGACGCGCTTCGAGGTCCAGCGGTCGAGCCGGCGCGACAAGGGTTCGATCAGACCCGACATGGGAGATTGGGGGGAGCCATGCCGCGATGATAGTAAAAAGCACTGCGGGCCGCGCGGCGCGGCCCGCAGTGCGGACGCGGCTCAGGCGGAGATCAACAGCAGGGACACGTCGTCGTGTGGCCCCGCGGTGCCACAGTGCCGCGCCACCTCGCGCTCGAGCTGAGCCAGACGGTTGTCGGCCACGCCGCCGCGCAGCGCGGCCTCGACGCCGGCATAACCGAACTGCGCCCCGCCGTCGTCTACGGCTTCGAGCAAACCGTCGGAGAAGACCAGCACCTGTTCGCCGGGGGTGAGCGGGCTACTTGCGCAGGCGGCGGTTTCCGGCGTCAACGTGTCGATACCCAAGGGCAGCGCGCTCGAGGCGTAGCGCTCAAGCACCTCGCCTGTCGGCCCCAGCCGCAATACGTCGGGCGTGCCGCCCACCCACACATGAACACGCCCCGCAGCACTATCGACGCAAACCAGCGCAGCCGCGACGAAGCGGCCGATCGGCAGCGATTCCTGCAGTACGTTGTTGAGCGATGCCACGAGTTCGCCCAGCGTTGGCGACGTAGCGACGGCGCGGTAGAACTCCGCCACGGCCGGCAACACACTGACGGCAGCGCCAAGACCATGGCCGGTGGCGTCAGCGAGCAAGGCGAACAGACGCCCGTCCGGTGCCCGCTGGGCAAGCACGATGTCGCCCGAAAAGCGCTGCGCGGGCAACACACGGTGCGCAATGCCGGGTTCCTGCAGGCCACCGCGACGGATCTGCCGCTCCAGGATTTCGAGCGCGAGTTCGTTCTCGCGCTCGACTTCATCATGGTAGTGCTTGAGTTCGAGCGTGTACGCCGCAAGCTCGCGCTCGGCCCGCTTGCGCTCGGAGATGTTGCGCAGCACCGCGAGATACATCGTTCCGTGCGCGGCGCTCATTGTGGAGAGCGCCAGTTCAAGTAGCACCTCCTGGCCATCGGCCCCCAGAGCGGCGACTTCGCGAGCCGGTTGCTGCTCGCCCGACTGGCATTGTTCGATCGCGCGAAGCAACTCGCGGTCGCCCGGCGGCAGGAAGAGCCCGAAGACCGGCGCGCCGATCATCGCCGCTTCGCTCTGTCCAAGCATGGCACAGAGCGCGGGGTTGACGGTTCGCATCCGCCCGCCCGCGTCGAACACCAGCAGACCATCACTCATCGCGAGCGAGATCGCGCGCACCTCTTCGGCCGCGGCATCGCGCTGGCGCTGAAGACTGAGCGCCCGGTACACGGTGCGCATCTTCGCGGCAAAGATCGGATAGGACAGCGGCTTGACGAGGTAATCGTCCGCACCGGCGTCCAAGCCGCCGACCACATCACCTTCGGAGCCGAGTGCCGAGAGCATCACGATCGGCACCGAGGCGCCGTCGCCCGCGCGCAGCCGCCGCGTGGCTTCCAGACCATCCATGACCGGCATCATGACGTCCATCAGGATGATGTCCGGGCGCTCGCGCGCAAAGATCTCCAGCGCTTGCTCGCCGTAACCTTCGGGCGGAACCGCCTC
>JAJZLD010000038.1 GCA_021803785.1 Pseudomonadota bacterium
AGGCCCCAGCGTGCACGATGGCGGCGGTGAGGGCAGTAACCACTGGTATCGCGTTACGATCTCTGAAGGTCGCAATCGCGAAGTGCGTCGCATGTTTGAATCAGTTGGGCTCACGGTGAGCCGGCTGATGCGTGTTCGCTATGGCCCGGTTCAGCTTCCACGTCAGCTCAAGCGCGGCGCTTGGACTGAAATGTCCGACGCCGATGTGCGTGCATTGATGGCGGCACTGCCAGAAGATGTCGAGCCTGAGTCGCCGTTTGCCGAGCCCGATGAGCATCAGCTTGAGGTCGATTTGGAGGTGGAAGACGCCGAGGCTTGGGCCAAGGCGCAGCGTCTGGCGGTTCCCGGCGTGGGTTCGCCCGGTCCTGGCGGCGCTCCGCGTGGCGCTCGCGCGCCTGGTCGTGGCGCGCCACAAGGCGGTCGCCGCCGTGGCGGTGATGGTGGCCCCCGCCCGCAAGGCGGTGGTCCGCGCCCGCAGGGCGGCAAGGGGGGGCGTCCGCCACGCGGTATGCGTCCGGTCGAAGCGGGGCGGCCCGGTGAAGACGGGCGTGTTGATGCGCCGGGTGATGGCGTGAGGCCGGGGCAAGGTGCTGAACTGCGCCGCCCGAAACGCCCGAACAAGCCAAGGAAGCCGCAAGGTGGGCCGCGCCCACCGCATCCCGAAGGCGCACCGGCCCCGCAGGATGAGGGGGCGCCGCGTTCGGAGGGTGAGGCCGTTGCTCGCAAGCGCCCAGCTGGTCGTGGCCGTCGACCGCGCAAGCCGCCGGTTGCCGAGTAAAGCATTTACGTGGCTCGCCAGGTCTGCTAAACTCTTTGTGGTTATACGATCTGGCGGCCCTATTGCTTCGGGCTGCGATTGTTGTTTTTGATGAGTGGGCATTGCGCCCACTTTTTGTTTGTAGCGGCGCATGGATCTGAAACTGCTGATTGAAAAGACGGCCGAGGGCCTGGGTTTCGAGGTGATCGACATCGAGTTGTCGCCCCGTGGCCGGCTTCTGCGCGTGTTCATCGACAAGCCCGAGGGAGTTGACGTCGAGGATTGCGCTACCGTCAGCAACCAACTGACCCGCCTGTTTGAGGTCGAGAATATCGACTACGACCGGCTGGAAGTCTCATCGCCCGGCCTTGATCGTCCGCTGACCAAGCTGGCACATTTCGAACGATTCGCTGGCGAGGAAGTCCAGTTGCGCGTGCGGGTCCCGGTCGCCAATCAACGCAATTTCAGCGGCACCCTGAGAGGAGTCGACGGCGAGGTCGTGATCCTTGAGGTCGCAACTGGCGAGCAGCGCTTCGCATTCGACGATGTCGAGCGTGCGCGGATCGTTCCCAAGTTTTGAGAGATTTGAGGGGTTGATGCAATGAGCCGCGAGGTTTTGCTGCTTGTCGATGCGCTGTCGCGCGAGAAGAACGTCTCCAAGGAGATCGTTTTCCAGGCGCTCGAGTCAGCGCTGGCTTCGGCCACCAAAAAGCGCATTCACGATGACGCCGATGTGCGCGTCACGATCGACCGCGAGACGGGCGCTCATGAAGCGTTCCGCCGTTGGCTGGTGCTGCCGGACGCCGAAGTGACGAACGATGAGGCCGAGATGGGTATCATCGATGCGCGTGAGCAGTTCGAAGGTATCCAGGTCGGCGAATATGTGGAAGAGCCGCTCGAACCGATCGACTTCGGTCGTATTGGCGCCCAGGCTGCCAAGCAGGTGATCTTGCAGCGCATCCGCGATGCCGAGCGCGAGCAAATCCTGAATGACTTCCTTGAGCGCGGCGAGCATCTCGTCACTGGCAACATCAAGCGCATGGAACGAGGCAACGCGATCGTCGAAGTCGGCCGTCTCGAGGCGGTGCTGCCCAAGGATCAGATGGTGCCGAAGGAAAACCTTCGTGTGGGCGACCGTACGCGTGCCTACTTGAAGGAAGTCACCCGTGGCGCCCGCGGTGCGCAACTGATCCTGTCGCGCACCGCGCCGGAGTTCGTCATCAAGCTGTTCGAGCTTGAAGTGCCTGAGATCGAAGACGGCCTCCTCGAAATCAAAGCCTGCGCACGCGATCCCGGCATGCGTTCCAAGATCGCGGTCAAGGCAAACGATGCCCGTATCGACCCGATCGGCACTTGCGTCGGTCTGCGTGGTTCTCGCGTTACCGCGGTGCGCAATGAGTTGGGTGGAGAAAACATCGATATCGTGTTGTGGTCGGCCGATCCTGCAGAATTTGTGATCAAGGCGCTGGCGCCGGCTGAAGTGTCGTCGATCGTGGTCGACGAGGAGGCGCATGCGATGGATGTCGTGGTCGATGAGAGCAATCTCGCGATCGCAATCGGCCGTGGCGGCCAGAACGTCAAGCTCGCGTCTGAGCTTACAGGCTGGCAGATCAACCTGATGACGGTGGAAGAGAGCACGCAGAAGAGCGAGGCCGAGCGCGCTCGTCTGCGTAGCGTATTCACCGAGAAACTCGATGTGGACGACGAAGTCGCTGACATCCTGATCGACGAAGGCTTCACCTCTCTTGAGGAAATTGCCTACGTTCCTCTCTCTGAAATGCTGGAAATCGAAGCCTTTGACGAAGAGACGGTTAACGAACTGCGGACACGTGCTCGCAATGTTCTTCTGACCGAAGCCATCGTCAGCGAGGAGCAACTCGAGCAAGTCGCTGAAGACTTGCTGGCACTCGAAGGCATGGACAAGCCGCTCGCCGCCAAACTGGCGCGTGCTGGCGTTAAAACCCGCGACGATCTCGCTGACCTTGCTGTCGACGAGCTGACCGAAATTGCGGGTATCACCGAAGAAAGCGCCAAGGACCTGATCACCAAGGCCCGTGCGCACTGGTTCGAGTAAGACGGAGGTTGTTTCGTTTATGGCAGAAATGAGCGTGGCGCAGTTTGCCAGTGAGCTGAGGATGCCTGCATCCGTCTTGCTTGAGCAGTTGCAAAAGGCCGGTGTTGCAAAGTCGGGCGAAAACGATGGTGTGAGCGAAGCCGACAAGGCGCGCTTGCTGGACTATCTGCGTCGCTCTCACGGAGAAACGGCTCCAAAAGCCAAGATCACGCTAACGCGCAAGCAGACGTCCGAGATCAAGGCTTCTGATGCCACCGGCAAGGCTCGAACGATTCAGGTTGAGGTGCGCAAGAAGCGCGTGTTCGTCAAGCGTGATCCTTCGGAGCTGCTTGCCGAGGGGGCGCAGCGCGAAGGCGAAGATGCGCTCGATCACCACGAGGAAGATCTTTCGACGCTTCCCGATGTCGTCGCGGAAACCGCCTCTGCGGTGACCGAACCCGAAGTGCGGCCTGAGCCCGAACCCGAGCCTGTCGTCGAAGTGGCGCCCGAACCCGAGCCGCAGCCCGAGCCCGAGCCGCAGCCCGAGCCCGAGCCGGTGCTCCAGCCGGAGCCCGAAGCTGAGCCTGTCGCAGCGCCGGTCGTTGAGGCTGCTGTTGAGGCCGCTCCTGCGGCTGAGCCTGCACCCGAAGCCGCTCCGGCAGCCCCGCGTTCGATCCTTGACATGCTGTCGCCCGAAGAGCGAGCGGCTCGCGAACGCGAAGCACGCCGTGCGGCGGAGCTTGCCCGCATTCAGGCTGAAGAGCTGCGTTTGAAGCAGGCACGCGAAGCGCGCAAGAAGGCCGAAGAAGAGGCTGCGCGTCAGCGCGCCATCGAGGCCGCTGAGAAAGCGCGTCAACCGGCTGTGCCGGCCGCTACAGCTGCAGCGCCTGCCAGCAAGTCCGGCACCCTGCATAAGCCCGTCAAGGCTGGCGGTGCGAAGGAAGAGAAGAAGGGGTCGGCCAAGGCGGGCGATCGTGAGGACGATTCCAAGCGTCGCCAGATCAAGACGCGCGGTGATACCGGTGGCGGAGCCGCTGGATGGCGTGGTGCGCGTGGCGGCGGCCGTCATGGCAAAGACAACCGTCAGCAGGACACCAATTTCCAGGCGCCCACCGAGCCGATCGTACGCGAAGTGCATGTGCCGGAAACCATCTCGGTTGCCGATCTTGCTCACAAGATGGCGATCAAGGCGACCGAACTCATCAAGCAAATGATGAAGCTGGGTCAGATGGTGACGATCAACCAGGTGTTGGACCAGGAAACGGCGATGATTCTCGTCGAGGAGATGGGGCACCAGGCGATCGCCGCCAAGCTCGACGATCCTGAGGCGCTGCTCGACGACTCGCAGAGCAAGGATGCTGAGCAAGTGCCGCGTGCGCCGGTCGTGACGGTCATGGGCCACGTCGACCACGGCAAGACCTCGCTGCTCGACTACATCCGCCGCGCCAAGGTTGCGTCGGGTGAAGCGGGCGGGATCACGCAGCATATCGGCGCATACCACGTCGAAACAGACCGCGGCATGGTCACCTTCCTCGACACCCCAGGTCACGAGGCGTTCACCGCGATGCGTGCGCGTGGCGCCAAGGCGACCGACATCGTGATTCTGGTGGTGGCAGCCGATGACGGCGTGATGCCGCAGACGAAGGAAGCGATCCATCACGCGAAGGCCGCAGGGGTGCCGATCGTTGTTGCGATCAACAAGATGGACAAGCCGGATGCAAATCCGGACCGCGTCAAGCAGGAACTCGTTGCTGAAGGCGTCGTGCCGGAAGAATACGGTGGCGACTCGCCGTTCATCCCGGTGTCAGCCAAGACTGGCATGGGTATCGACGACCTGCTCGAGAATCTTCTGCTGCAGGCTGAAGTGCTCGAATTGACTGCCGCCGAGAAGGCGCCGGCGAAGGGCATCATCATCGAAGCCCGCCTCGACAAGGGGCGCGGTCCGGTTGCGACAATGCTGGTTCAGAGTGGCACGCTCAAACGCGGCGACGTGGTGCTGGCGGGGGCAACGTTCGGCAAGATCCGCGCGATGCTTGATGAGAATGGTAAGCCGATCAACGAGGCAGGGCCGTCGATTCCGGTTGAGATCCTCGGCCTGTCGGATGTGCCGGCGGCTGGTGACGACGCCATGGCGCTGGCCGACGAGCGCAAGGCGCGCGAAATTGCGCTCTTCCGTCAGGGCAAGTTCCGCGATGTAAAGCTTGCCAAGCAGCAGGCTGCGAAGCTGGAGAACATGTTCGAGCAGATGAAGGAGGGCGAAATCAAGTCGCTGCCTCTCATCATCAAGGCCGACGTACAGGGTTCGCAGGAAGCCCTGGTGCATGCGCTGACCAAGCTATCGACGGACGAAGTTCGGGTGCAGGTTATCCACGCTGCCGTCGGCGCTATCACCGAGAGCGACATCAACCTCGCACAAGCCTCGAAGGCGGTGGTGATCGGCTTCAATACGCGGGCGGACGCCGGTGCGCGGAAGACGGCCGAGGCGTTCGACGTTGATATCCGCTACTACAACATCATCTACGACGCTGTGGATGACGTGAAAGCCGCGCTGTCTGGCATGTTGGCGCCTGAGCGTCGCGAGCAGATCATTGGTACCGTGGAGATCCGCCAGGTCTTCCGTATCTCGAAGGTCGGTGCGGTAGCTGGGTGCTATGTACTGGACGGCCACGTCAAGCGCCATGCCCGCGTCCGCGTGCTGCGCAACAACGTGGTGGTGCACGACGGCGAACTCGAATCGCTGAAGCGCTTCAAGGACGACGTGAAGGAAGTGAAGTTCGGCTTCGAATGCGGCCTGCAGATCAAGAACTTCAACGACATCATGGAAGGCGATCATCTGGAAGTGTACGAAATCCAGGAAATCGCACGGACGCTCTGATCCGCGTCGCGGTGAAGCGCCAACGGGCCCCGCGACGGGGCCCGTTTTGTTTGAAGCCCCTTGCATGGGGGTAGGAGTAGCCGTATGGCAAGAACATTTTCGCGCGGCGACCGCGTCGCCGAGCAGATCCGCCGTGAATTGGCGGAGTTGATCCGCATGGAAGTAAAAGATCCCCGTGTCGGCTTCGTCACGCTGACGTCGGTTGAAGTGAGCCCGGATTACTCGCACGCCAAAGTATTCTTTACGACCCTCGAAGGCGAGCGTGCCGTGCCGGAGCTTGCGCAAGGCCTGCGTCGTGCGAGCGGCTTTTTACGCCGTGAACTGGGGCGCCGAATCCGCATCCACACAATCCCGGATCTGCACTGGGTTTATGACCGATCGATCGAGCGTGGCGCACAGCTATCCGCGCTGATCGACGAGGCGGTTCGTAGCGACGCCGCACACAGTGATGATGTGGATGAGGTCGCTGCCTCGCCCGACGAGGCGGAGAAGCCGGACGCATGAGTGCGCAACGGCCCACTCGCGCGCCTCGATTGAAAGTGGATGGGGTCGTGTTGTTCGACAAGCCTGCCGGCATGAGTTCGAACAGCGCTCTGCAGACCGTGCGCCGCCTTTATTGGGCGGCTAAGGGTGGTCATACCGGTACGCTCGATCCGCTGGCGAGTGGCTTGTTACCGTTGTGTCTGGGTGAAGCCACCAAGTTCAGCCAGATGCTGCTCGATGCGGACAAGACCTACCTTGCGCGCGTGAAACTGGGCGTAACAACGACCACGGGCGACGCTGAGGGCGAGGTGACGTCCACACGACCGGTGGCGACTGACGACGCGCATATCGCGAAGGTCGTCGCTCGATTCGCAGGCGAGATTGATCAGGTGCCGCCGATGTACTCCGCGCTCAAACGTGACGGCAAGGCGCTCTACGCCTACGCGCGTGAGGGGGTGACGCTTGAGCGGGCGCCGCGCCGCGTAACGATCCACCGCATCGGATGTGGTCCGCTGTCCGGTGATGAGTTCGATCTCGAAGTGTGTTGCAGCAAGGGAACGTACATCCGGACGCTCGCCGAAGACATTGGCGAGGTGCTCGGTTGTGGCGCACACCTCGTTGGCTTGCGACGCACTGCAATCGGCCCGTTTGTCATTGATAACGCCGTATCGCTAGAGGTCCTTGAGTCTAGCGAGCAGGCCCGCGCCGACGCTCTGCGTCCGGCCGATCTGCTCGCGTCACATTTGCCTGCAGTTCCGCTTGCTCCGGATGCAGCAGGCAGTTTTCTGCACGGTCAGTCTGTCGCTGTCCCGCTGCCGCCAGGCGCGGTGGAATGCCGTGTATTTGCCGACGGGCGTTTTCTCGGCCTTGGCCGGGTGGATACCGACGGTCGGCTGGCGCCTCGCAGGCTCATTGCGAGCATCGCAGGTGCTTGATGCAACAGAAAAATCGCCGCTATAATGCGCGGCTCGACTGAAGACACAGATAACTGGATTAGAAGAGATGGCTATTGCTACCGAACAAAAGGCGCAGATCGTTGCTGATTTTCAGCGCGCCAAGGGTGACACCGGGTCGCCGGAAGTGCAGATTGCACTGCTGACCGCCCGCATCAATGACCTGACCGGTCATTTTAAGGAACACACCAAGGATCACCACTCCCGTCGCGGCCTGCTTGCGCTTGTCAGCCAGCGTCGTAAACTGCTGGACTACCTGAAGCGCAAGGAAGTCGACCGCTACCGTAGCGTTATCGAACGCTTGGGCCTGCGTAAGTAATCGACGGCTGTCAGCCGTGATCACGACGCACTTCCCGCGGTTCGGCTGATATTGCGATGCCGGCGAGCCCTACGGGCCCCGCCGGCATTGTTCCATTTGAAGCCCCGTTGCGCAGACGCGCGGCATTCGCCGCAGGCGTTGTTCCGCGACGGGCAGACTGAAAGGATTTCCCTTGCTGCCTACTCCGACCAAGAAGACCTTCACGTACGGCTCACAGACGGTCACCATGGAGACTGGCGAGATCGCCCGTCAAGCACACGGTGCCGTCGTTGTCTCTGTTGAAGATACCGTTGTTCTCGCCACCGTCGTCGCCGCCAAGAACCCGAAGCCCGGGCAGGATTTCTTCCCGCTGACGGTTGACTACATGGAGAGGTTCTATGCTGCGGGCCGCATTCCCGGTGGGTTTTTCAAGCGCGAAGGTCGCCCGACCGAAAAAGAGACGTTGACCTCGCGCCTCATTGATCGCCCGATCCGTCCGCTGTTCCCGGATGGTTTTTACAACGAAATCCAGGTTGTGGTGACCGTGTTGTCGCAGAACCCGGAAGTCGATGCGGACATTCCCGCGATGATCGGCGCTTCGGCCGCACTGGCGCTGTCGGGCGTTCCGTTCCAGGGTCCGATCGGCGCTTGCCGCGTCGGCTACGCGAATGGCGAATACATCCTGAACCCGACCATTACCGAACTGAAGACCAGCCAGATGAACCTGGTGGTGGCCGGTACCGAAGCTGGCGTGATGATGGTCGAATCGGAAGCAAACGAGCTGCCGGAAGACGTGATGCTGGGCGCCGTCGTGTTTGGCCATCAACAGATGCAGACCGTGATCAATGCGATCAACGAACTGGCTGATGAAGCTGGCAAGCCGGAATGGGACTGGCAGCCGCCGGCCAAAAATGAAGCACTTGCCGCCAAGGTTGAAGAGCTCGCGCTGGCGGGTCTGAACGAAGCGTTCAGCCTGACGGTCAAGCAGCAGCGCAGCGACCGTATCAAGGAAGTGACCGCCGCGACCATCGCTGCGCTCGCAACCGGAGAAGAGGGTGCGCCGACGGATGCGCAGATCAAGGATCTGCTGTTCGGTCTGGAGTCGCGCATCGTCCGCAACCGTATCCTGAATGGCGAGCCGCGCATCGACGGGCGCGATACCCGCACTGTGCGCCCGATCACGATTCGTACCGGCGTGCTGCCGCGCACCCACGGCTCAGCCCTGTTCACCCGTGGCGAGACTCAGGCGCTGGTCGTTGCGACCCTTGGTACTGGACGCGATGAGCAAATCATCGACGCCATCGCCGGTGAGTACAAGGAGCGTTTCATGCTCCACTACAACTTCCCGCCCTTTGCGACTGGCGAAACCGGCCGTGTGGGCGCGCCGAAGCGCCGCGAGATTGGCCACGGCCGGCTTGCCAAGCGCGCCCTGGTTGCTGCCCTGCCGCCGGACAACGAGTTCAGCTACACGATGCGCGTGGTCTCCGAGATCACCGAATCGAACGGCTCGTCCTCGATGGCTTCGGTGTGTGGCGCTTCGCTCGCGATGATGGATGCTGGTGTCCCACTCAAGAATCATGTGGCAGGCATCGCCATGGGTCTGATCAAGGACGGTAACCGTTTTGCGGTACTAACAGACATCCTGGGTGATGAAGATCACCTCGGTGATATGGACTTCAAGGTTGCCGGCACCGAAAACGGTGTTACCGCGCTGCAGATGGACCTCAAGATCGACTCGATCACTCCGGCCATTATGAAGAAGGCGCTGGAGCAGGCGCGCGAAGGCCGGCTGCACATTCTGGAGTTGATGAAGCAGGCGATGGGCGGGCACCGGACCGAGTTGTCCGAATTCGCGCCGCGGCTGCTGACCATCAAAATCAATCCGGAGAAGATCCGTGATGTGATCGGCAAAGGGGGGGCGGTGATTCGTGCCCTGACCGAAGAAACCGGCACCGTGATCGACATCCAGGACGATGGCACCGTGACTATCGCTTCGGTGGATGGCGCCAAGGCGGAACTCGCCAAGAGTCGTATCGAAGCGATTGCGGCTGACGTCGAAGTCGGCAAGATCTACGAAGGTCCCGTGCTCAAGATTCTTGAGTTCGGCGCAATCGTCAACATTATGCCGGGCCGCGACGGTTTGCTGCACGTCTCTCAGATCGCGAACAAGCGCGTTGAGAACGTCTCAGACTACCTCAAGGAAGGCCAAGTCATCCGCGTCAAGGTCATCGAGACCGACGATAAGGGCAAGATTCGCCTAAGTCTGAAGGCCGTTGAGGCGGAGGCGCAGCAACAGCAGCAGTAAGTGCTTTCGTCTTCAAGCAAAGGGCCCGTTCGCGGGCCCTTTGCTTTTTGTCTTGACCGCGCAGAAGTCGGAGCTTGGTTAAAATCGCCGACCGATTAGAGGTAATTCATGTCCCAGTTCACTATGTCCGCCGATGCGCCCGATCCGTTGCTTGCCAAGCTCAAGCTGCCGCCACACTCAATCGAAGCGGAGCAGTCCTTGATTGGCGGGCTGCTGCTGGACAACGAGGCATGGGACCGCATCGCTGATCTGGTCAACGAAAGCGATTTCTACCGCGACGACCATCGTCGGATCTTTCGGCACATCGCCACTTTGGTTGAGCAGGGCAAGCCTGCCGACGTTGTGACTGTGTTCGAGTCGCTCGACAAGTCGGGGGAGGCCGCACAAATCGGTGGCCTTGCCTACCTGGCCGAAATCGCAAACAACACCCCGTCGGCGGCGAATATTCGTCGCTACGCCGAGATCATTCGCGAGCGCTGCATTCTGCGTCGGCTGGTCACAATCGGCGATGACATCGCGGCCAGTGCGCTCGCGCCCGCCGGTCGTGATGCCAAGGATCTGCTCGACCAGGCTGAAGCGAAAATCTTCGAGATCGCCGAATCTGGCGCCCGTCACGCGTCAGGATTTGTGCCGATTCAGCCGGTGCTTGGACAGGTAGTCGACCGCATTCAGGAACTCTACGACCGCGACGACCCGGACGAGGTGACTGGCATCCCCTATGGCCTGGTCGATCTAGATGACAAGATGTCGGGCCTGCACGGCAGCGACATGATTGTTATCGCGGGCCGTCCTGGTATGGGAAAAACCACTTTTGCGCTGAATGTAGCCGAAAACGTCGCCATTCATTCAAAGCTTCCGGTGGCGATCTTTTCGATGGAAATGCCTGCGACCCAGTTGGCAATGCGTTTCATCGCATCCGTTGGACGGCTCGATCAGACCCGGTTGCGCAGCGGCAGGCTGACTGACGACGACTGGCAAAACCTGACGATGGCGCTAGGGCTGCTCCACGAAGCGCCCATCTTCATCGATGAAACGCCAGGACTAAACCCGACCGATCTACGCGCGCGCTGCCGTCGCTTGCATCGTCAATGCGGCAAGTTGGGGCTGATCGTTATCGACTACATCCAACTGATGACCTCGCTAAAGGAGACCGACAATCGCGCGCAGGAACTGTCCGACATTTCGCGTTCAATTAAATCACTCGCAAAAGAGCTAAATGTCCCGATCTTCGCGCTTTCGCAGCTCAACCGCAGTCTTGAGCAGCGTCCCAACAAGCGCCCGGTTGCGTCGGACCTTCGTGAGTCGGGCGCCATTGAGCAGGACGCGGACATCATCATGTTCATCTATCGTGACGAGATCTATAACCCGGATTCCCCTGATAAAGGCACGGCTGAACTGATCATCGGAAAACACCGGAATGGCCCTACGGGCACCGTCCGCTTAACGTTCCGCGGTGAGAGTACGCGTTTCGAGAACTACGTCTCCGCACCGAGCTACTGACGCGACGCAGCTTTCCGGCTATCAGCGGAAGCGAGCGAGCAGGAATCCGGAAGTGCTGCTCTAGCAGTTGACGCGAAAAAGCGGGGTTGCTATAGTCTCACTTCTCTGCTGCTGACGAAGCGAAAGCAACGGCGCAGCAGGGTTTCAAGCGGTTCTGGTTGTTGCGAAATGCGGCAGCGAAAATGAAAAGCTTGACAAAAATTTTTGAGTTGGTAATATAGCCGGCTCAGCACGAACGACGCAGTCGTGAGTGCTCAGGAATAAGTTGAGTAGTTTGCAGTTGATCTTTAAAAATTTGGACAACCGATAAGTGTGGGTGCTCGGTTGAAGCGAATCGGAACTTCGGTTTCGAAAAAGCAAGAGACTTGAGTGCCAATACTGCATCGTCAGTGATGATGAGTTTGGCCAATTTGGATTGAACTTAAGAGTTTGATCCTGGCTCAGATTGAACGCTGGCGGCATGCCTTACACATGCAAGTCGAACGGATCTAGGGGCTTGCTCCTAGGTTAGTGGCGAACGGGTGAGTAATGCATCGGAACGTACCCAGTCGTGGGGGATAACGTAGCGAAAGTTACGCTAATACCGCATACGTCCTGAGGGAGAAAGCAGGGGATCGCAAGACCTTGCGCGATTGGAGCGGCCGATGTCGGATTAGCTAGTTGGTGGGGTAAAGGCCTACCAAGGCAACGATCCGTAGCTGGTCTGAGAGGATGATCAGCCACACTGGGACTGAGACACGGCCCAGACTCCTACGGGAGGCAGCAGTGGGGAATTTTGGACAATGGGCGAAAGCCTGATCCAGCCATGCCGCGTGAGTGAAGAAGGCCTTCGGGTTGTAAAGCTCTTTCAGACGGAAAGAAAACTTCGAGGCTAATACCTTCGGAGGATGACGGTACCGTAAGAAGAAGCACCGGCTAACTACGTGCCAGCAGCCGCGGTAATACGTAGGGTGCGAGCGTTAATCGGAATTACTGGGCGTAAAGCGTGCGCAGGCGGTTTTGTAAGACAGCTGTGAAATCCCCGGGCTCAACCTGGGAACTGCGGTTGTGACTGCAAGACTCGAGTACGGCAGAGGGGGGTGGAATTCCTGGTGTAGCAGTGAAATGCGTAGATATCAGGAGGAACACCGATGGCGAAGGCAGCCCCCTGGGCCTGTACTGACGCTCATGCACGAAAGCGTGGGGAGCAAACAGGATTAGATACCCTGGTAGTCCACGCCCTAAACGATGTCGACTAGTTGTTCGGAGGGTAAAACCTTTGAGTAACGTAGCTAACGCGTGAAGTCGACCGCCTGGGGAGTACGGCCGCAAGGTTAAAACTCAAAGGAATTGACGGGGACCCGCACAAGCGGTGGATGATGTGGATTAATTCGATGCAACGCGAAAAACCTTACCTACCCTTGACATGTCAGGAACTTTCCAGAGATGGATTGGTGCCCGAAAGGGAGCCTGAACACAGGTGCTGCATGGCTGTCGTCAGCTCGTGTCGTGAGATGTTGGGTTAAGTCCCGCAACGAGCGCAACCCTTGTCATTAGTTGCTACGCAAGAGCACTCTAATGAGACTGCCGGTGACAAACCGGAGGAAGGTGGGGATGACGTCAAGTCCTCATGGCCCTTATGGGTAGGGCTTCACACGTCATACAATGGTCGGTACAGAGGGTTGCCAAGCCGCGAGGTGGAGCCAATCCCAGAAAGCCGATCGTAGTCCGGATCGTAGTCTGCAACTCGACTACGTGAAGTCGGAATCGCTAGTAATCGCGGATCAGCATGCCGCGGTGAATACGTTCCCGGGTCTTGTACACACCGCCCGTCACACCATGGGAGTGGGTTTCACCAGAAGCAGGTAGCCTAACCGCAAGGGGGGCGCCTACCACGGTGGGATTCATGACTGGGGTGAAGTCGTAACAAGGTAGCCGTACCGGAAGGTGCGGCTGGATCACCTCCTTTCTAGAGCAAAGCAGATGCCGAGCTCCCACAACTTATCGGTTGTTCAGTAAAGACAGCGGACGTGCAGGGTCTGTAGCTCAGCCGGTTAGAGCACCGTCTTGATAAGGCGGGGGTCGTTGGTTCGAATCCAACCAGACCCACCATCAACTCCTGATGGGTTCGGCTCGTACCACGGAACATGGGGCTGTAGCTCAGCTGGGAGAGCACCTGGTTTGCAACCAGGGGGTCGTCGGTTCGATCCCGTCCAGCTCCACCAATCTTGGTTGCGTCAAAAGTCGCGTCATGAATGCAGATGGTGTCTGCATTCATGACTCTTCTTGAGTCAGCTGTCGATCTTTAAAAATCTGGAAGGCATGTATGAAGTCAGCGTGATGAGCGCTGGGCTTCATAGGTTGTGATTGCATCGAATTACATTCCATCCTTTGAACCAGCGATGGGGTGTAAAGAAACATTTGGCGTTTGAATCAAACACTGTAACCGCCTGAAGCAATTCAGGGTTCAAGGTTATAGGATCAAGCGACTAAGTGCATGTGGTGGATGCCTTGGCGATCACAGGCGATGAAGGACGTGGCAGTCTGCGAAAAGCCTCGGGGAGCTGACAAGCAAGCTTTGATCCGGGGATGTCCGAATGGGGAAACCCACCTCTTACGAGGTATCCCGCACTGAATACATAGGTGCGCGGAGGCGAACGCGGCGAACTGAAACATCTAAGTAGCCGCAGGAAAAGAAATCAACCGAGATTCCCATAGTAGTGGCGAGCGAATTGGGAAGAGCCTGTACGTGATAATCGAATTGCTAGTGGAACGGTCTGGAAAGTCCGGCAATAAAGGGTGATAGCCCCGTACGCGAAAGCAAATCGATGGTACTAAGCGTACGACAAGTAGGGCGGGGCACGAGAAACCCTGTCTGAACATGGGGGGACCATCCTCCAAGGCTAAATACTCGTGATCGACCGATAGTGAACCAGTACCGTGAGGGAAAGGCGAAAAGAACCCCGGGAGGGGAGTGAAATAGATCCTGAAACCGCATGCATACAAACAGTGGGAGCCTCCTTGTGGGGTGACTGCGTACCTTTTGTATAATGGGTCAGCGACTTACGTTCAGTAGCGAGCTTAACCGAATAGGGGAGGCGTAGCGAAAGCGAGTCTGATAAGGGCGCTTTAGTTGCTGGGCGTAGACCCGAAACCGGATGATCTACCCATGGCCAGGATGAAGGTTGGGTAACACCAGCTGGAGGTCCGAACCCACTAGTGTTGAAAAACTAGGGGATGAGCTGTGGGTAGGGGTGAAAGGCTAAACAAATCCGGAGATAGCTGGTTCTCCCCGAAAGCTATTTAGGTAGCGCCTCGTGTATCACTCTCGGGGGTAGAGCACTGTAATCGTTGAGGGGGTCATTGCGATCTACCTCGCGATAGCAAACTCCGAATACCGAGAAGTGCGAGCACGGGAGACAGACCTGGGGTGCTAACGTCCTGGGTCAAGAGGGAAACAACCCAGACCGCCAGCTAAGGCCCCAAATGCGTGGCTAAGTGGAAAACGAGGTGGGAAGGCATAGACAGCTAGGAGGTTGGCTTAGAAGCAGCCACCCTTTAAAGAAAGCGTAATAGCTCACTAGTCGAGTCGTCCTGCGCGGAAGATGTAACGGGGCTCAAGCCACGAGCCGAAGCTGCGGATGTGTCTATAACACATGGTAGGGGAGCGTTCCGTAAGCCTGCGAAGGTGGATCGAGAGGTCTGCTGGAGGTATCGGAAGTGCGAATGCTGACATGAGTAGCGATAAAACGGGTGAAAAGCCCGTTCGCCGAAAGCCCAAGGTTTCCTACGCAACGTTCATCGGCGTAGGGTGAGTCGGCCCCTAAGGCGAGGCAGAAATGCGTAGTCGATGGGAAACAGGTCAATATTCCTGTACCGCTCTTTGATGCGATGGGGGGACGGAGAAGGTTAGGTCAGCCGGGTGTTGGACGTCCCGGTTCAAGCCTGTAGGCGTGCTGCGTAGGCAAATCCGCGCGGCTTAGCTAAGGGGTGATAACGAGCGAACTTGTTCGCGAAGTGACTGATACCAAGCTTCCAGGAAAAGCCTCTAAGCTTCAGTCAAAGAGTGACCGTACCGCAAACCGACACAGGTGGGCAGGTTGAAAATACCAAGGCGCTTGAGAGAACTCAGGAGAAGGAACTCGGCAAATTGATACCGTAACTTCGGGAGAAGGTATGCCCCGGTAGCTTGTAGGAGTACATCCGAAGGGCGATGGGGCCGCAGAGAATCGGTGGCTGCGACTGTTTAATAAAAACACAGCACTCTGCAAACACGAAAGTGGACGTATAGGGTGTGACGCCTGCCCGGTGCCGGAAGGTTAAGTGATGGGGTGCAAGCTCTTGAT
>JAJZLD010000352.1 GCA_021803785.1 Pseudomonadota bacterium
GGCGGGCTTCACCGCGAGGCCCACGCTGGCAACCCGCTGCGCGCCTTCCTGAAGCACCAGGCCGAGTTGCTCGCGGGCGCGGTCAGGAAACAGGAAGGGGGCAAACGCCTCGACGCGTAAAACCATCACGAGGGTGCCATCGTGTTTGCCCCGGCGCTGCACCGGCACGAACACGAGGAATCCTCGCCCGCCCTGCGCAAGTTCGAATACCGGCGTCGCCACCGCCTTGCCGGTTTCATGGGCGCGCGCCAGCCGCTCGCGGCGGACACCGCTGCGGTTGAGATTCTGGCCGAGGACCTTTTCGTTGCCAGCGAGCGGCTCGACCCAGCGAATCGCGCCGCTGTCGTCGGCCCACTCTACGGCGGCTGTACCAGGCAAGTCTTCCACATAAGCACGCGCGTCGCGACGCCAGAGCGCCTCCGGCGTACCGTCACCGGCTTCCCAGCGCAGCCCCATGCGGGCGAACGAGCGAATCCGGTCGTTCATCACCGTTTCGCCGGCACGCGCGAGCGACTCCGCCTCGGCTTCGAGTGATCGTTGCGTCAGCAGGGCTTGCTGCTGGGCGAGGGAAAACCACACGAACGCCAGCAGCAGCGCACCCAGCGTCCCGACCGCCCAAGGCAGTATGCGGCGCACGTTAGCGCTCATGCATCGTCTCCGTCGATTCCCGCAAAAACGCGGGCGATGCATCAGTTACGGCCGGCGAGCAGGATCGCTTGAGCGCCGTACGTGTCAGGCCGCGTCGGCTTGCCGGGCGGGCGCCGCCGCGGCAAAGGCTTCCAGCGTGGCGCAGTGGGCGTCGATCCGTTGCAGCGTCGGATAGGGCGAGAGGTCGATGTCGAAGCGGCGCGCGTTGAAGACTTGCGGCACGAGGCAGCAGTCGGCGAACGTGGGCGTGTCGCCGTGGCAGAAACGACCGGTCGCAGCGTCGCGGGCAAGCTGCTGTTCCAGCGCTTCGAAGCCAAGGCAAACCCAATGCTGATACCAAGCGCGCTTCTGCTCGTCGCTCAGACCGAGCTCGCCGCCGAGGTAACCGAGCACGCGCAGGTTGTTGAGCGGATGTATCTCGCACGCAATGCTCTGGGCGATCGCGCGCACCCGCGCACGCCCCACCGCATCGGCCGGCAAGAGCGCGGGCTTCGGGTGCGTTTCCTCAAGGTACTCCATGATCGCGAGCGACTGCGTGATGAGCGCGCCCTCGTCTTCGAGCGCCGGTACAAGGCCCTGCGGATTCAACGCCCGATAGGCTGGCAGCTTCTGCTCGCCGCCGTTGCGCACAAGATGCACCGGCCAATGCTCGGCCACGATGCCTTTCAGGTTCAGGGCAATACGGACGCGATAGGCGGCCGACGAACGAAAGTAGGTGTAGAGCTTCATGCGTCGGCCTCCATGGTTCAGGCGCGGTAGCGCGCCACCGTCTCCTGCATCGAACGTGCGATCGTATCCGGGTGGCGTGCGGTATAGGCACTGCCCGCGGCAGCCGCCATCAAGAGTGTCGTAGCACGCAAGGCAGAGGACTTCTCGCGCGGATTTCGCAGAGCTTGATCTGCCGCTGCGGTCTTCGGCCTCAACTGTCGTAAGGGGATACGATCTGATCAATGGCGCCGAAGATCGACAGCCCGTCGGCACCGAACATTTCGATCGTGACGCGCTCGCCATAGCCCAGATAAGGCGTGACCGGCTTGCCCTCTGCCAGGGTCTCGAGCATCCGGCGTTCGACGATGCAGGCCGAACCGCGCGAGCGATCGACGTTCGAGATGGTGCCGCTGCCGATGATCGAACCGGCTTCCAGCTCGCGTGTCCGGGCGACATGTGCGATCAGTTGCGGGAAGCCGAACACCATGTCGATGCCGCACTCCGGCCGGCCAAAGTGCTCGCCGCGGACGGTGACCTCCAGCGGGCGATGCACCCGCGCACCGTCCCAGGCTTCGCCCAGTTCGTCCGGCGTCACCGCCACCGGCGAGAAGGCCGTCGCCGGCTTGCTCTGGAAGAAGCCGAAGCCCTTCGCGAGTTCGGCCGGAATCAGGTTGCGCAGCGTCACGTCGTTCACCAGCATCAGCAGCCGGATCGCGCCGGCGCACTGCTCGGGCGTCGCGCCCATCGCCACATCGCCGGTGATCACCGCGACCTCGCCTTCGAGGTCCACGCCCCAGGCGGTGTCGCGCACCGCAATCGCGTCGCGCGGGCCGAGAAAGCTATCGGAGCCGCCCTGGTACATCAGCGGGTCTCTCCAGAACTCGGGCGGCATCTCGGCGCCGCGCGCCTTGCGCACGAGCTCCACGTGGTTCACGTAAGCCGAACCGTCCGCCCACTGGTAGGCACGCGGCAAGGGTGAATGGCAGGCGGCAGGGTCGAAGGGCTGAGCATGGCGCGCATGGCCGTTGTTGAGCGCCAGCGACACTTCTGCGAGCAGGGGTGCGCAGCGATCCCAGTCGTCGAGCGCCGCTTGCAGCGTGCGGGCGATCTCCGGCACCGGCTGGCAGCGCGTCAGGTCGCGGGAGACAACAACCAGCGTACCGTCGCGGCCGCCGGTCTTGAGGGTGGCGAGTTTCATGTTGCCTCGGTGTGTTCGCGGCCCTCAGGCCTTGGGTTTCCAGGAATCGGCGTATTCATGCAGTTCAACCGCCCGCGCCGGCTCGTTCACTTCGAGCGGAAAGCGGGTGTCGATCATCACCGCGACCTCGTCCGTCTCCTTGCGTTCGGCCTTCAGCCCGGCGGCAAATGCTTTCGGATGCGGCCCGTGGGTGAAGCCGCACGGGTGCAGCGTCGTCATGCCGGGGCGGATGTTGTCGCGCGAAAAGAAGCTGCCGCGGTGGTAGAGGATGAACTCGTCGTAGTCGTCGTTCGAGTGATAGAACGGCACCTTCAGCGCACCGGGGTCCGATTCGATCGGCCGCGGCACGAAAGTGCAGACGACGAAGTTGCGCGCCACGAAGGTGGTGTGCGCCGAGGGCGGCAGGTGATAGCGGTGGCTCATCAGCGGCCGGATGTCGCGCCAGTTCACCCGGCAAGCCGCCAGATCGCCATGCCAGCCCACCGCGTCGAGCGGGTTGAACGGATAGCGGATCGTCGTGAGCTTGCCCTGGTGCTTGACCTGTACCGCCCAAGGGCGGCTGCCGGCTTCGCCGTCGCGTTGCGCGGCAAAGGCCTCGTCGAGCTTGGGCGTATCAAGCGCTGTCGCGTCAAAAATCGCATGCGGGCCGACGAGGCCCTTTTCCGGCAGTTGGTAGCTGCTGCCACTGGCCTCCACCAGCATCACCCGCGTCGGCTGGCGGGGTTCGAGCCGCCACATGGCGCCGCGCGGCAGCACGATGTAATCGCCGTCGCGGTAATCCAGATGCCCCCAGTCGCAGAACAGCGCCCCTTCACCTTCATGGATGAAGAACAGTTCGTCACCGTCGGCATTGCGGGCGAGTGCTGGCATCGGCGCATCGAGCAGCCACCAGCGGATGCCACGATCAACGCC
>JAJZLD010000353.1 GCA_021803785.1 Pseudomonadota bacterium
CTTTGATTGTGGGTGGTAGCCGTGCGAGGCCATCGCGTCGGCGAGCGCTTCGCTGCGGTAGTCGTCGGCGTTAAAGCCGAGCATGTTGGACTTCCAGTCCAGTACCCAATAACGGCCTTCGTGCTCAAACACCAGGTCGATAAAGCCGGAGAGGTAGCCGTGCAGGCTCTGGAAGCCCAGCGGCGGCATGCGGTAGCCACGCTCGGCGAGCCAGGCGTTGAGGCGTGCGGCGCTCAAGGTCGACGCCGGCAGGTTGAAGCCCATTTCGATGATTCGCTTCTTCATCGGCAGCTCTGCCAGGCGCAGGCCGGCTGGCAGCGGTGTGCTGACGACGTTACTGATCATGCCGGTGAGTTGAGCCACCTGACGAGCCAGCTCGCTACGGCTGCCTTCGATGCCGTGTTGCGGGTGATCACGCAGCGCGGCGCGGGCGGCGGCGTCCCAGCTTGCCGGGTCGGTGAAATCGGCCCGCTCGAAGGCGGCGTGCATGCAGTCGCCGGCCGATGCGCCACGCGGAAAGTGCAGTACGTCGTCGGGCGGGATGCTCGCCGGCGTCGGGCCGAGCGGGCGCGGCGCGGCGAGGGCGTCATGGTCCTGCTCGGCACCGTGGGCACTGTGTGCGCCTTGCACGAGCCGGCTGAAGCTGCCGATCTTCCAGGCGTCCGGAATGTGCGCGGGCGCAGGCAGGGCGGTGAGCTGGTCGAGCGGCGGCGGGGTCAGGTCGAGCGGGATTGCAACTCCAACCGGCAGCGGTGTCAGCACGATGTCACCAGCGGCCGCTTCGGCAATGCGCTGCCATGCGGCGTCAATCTCCGCGGCAGTCGCTTCGCCAGCGTCCCACACCTGCTGATCGCGGCCAGCGCCGGCGGCGATCCAGTTCAGTACGCTGCGCGCCGATTCCTTGGTGCTGACGTTCCTGCCGGCGGGCTTGAGGTAGTTGCCGACGACGACGTAGCTGCGGAACACCGCGCGGGTCAGTGCGACGTAGGCGAGCCGCACGTCTTCGGCGGCGCGTTCGCGTTTGCGGGCCTGTTTGATCGTGTCGTCGTCACCGGCTTCGGGGCGGTAGTCGAGCACGATGCGGCCGTTCGCGTCGTGGTATTCGACCGCGTCGCCGCTGGCATCGCTGCGGCGGTGGCCGTCCCACAGGAAGGGCGTGAAGGTGATCGGGTATTCCAGCCCTTTGGACTTGTGGATCGTGACGATCTGCACCAGCTTGCGGTCAGATTCCAGGCGCAACTGCGCCACCTCTTCATGGCGATCGGCCTGCAACTGGTCGGCAAACCAGCGCATCTGCGCCTCGGGCGAGCGATGGGTATCGCTGGCCTGTTGCAGCAACTCCGCCAGATGAAGCAGGTTGGTGAGCCGGCGTTCGCCGTCGCCGGCCGCGAGCATGCGGGCGACCACGCTTTGCGCTGCATCGTCGCCGGCCAGCCAGCGGCGCAGCATCATGCCGATGCCGCGGTTGTTCCACAGTTCACGCCATTCGGCGAAGCGGGTGACCTGCGCCTGAAGGCGTGCTTCGTCGTGATCCAGTGCAGCGAGCGCTTCGGCGGTTTCGCCCATCAGCGTGGTGGCGAGGGCTGCGCGCAGCAGGCCCACGCGCGCAGGCTCGCGCACCGCGTGCAACACGCGGGCGAGCTCGGTGGCTTCCTGCGTCTGGAACACGTCGGACTGCGAGATCTCGACACTGGCGACGCCGACCTGCGCCAATGCGGCTTTGATCAGCGCGGCCTGCTTGTGGCTGCGCACCAGCACCGCAATGTCCGCCGCAGCGAGCGGGCGGCCGCCGATGCGGATCTCGCCGCGCTGGCTGGCAGCGAGCAGTCGCGCGATTTCGCCGGCGCAGGCCGCGGGCACCTGAGTCATCGCCTCGCTGCGCAGCATTGCGCCGCCGGCTTCGCCAGGCGGCAGTTGCCACAGGTGCAGTGCCGCGTTGGGCGTGCCGCTCTCGTCGCTAAAGACCGGGCGTCGTTTGGCGCCGACCCGCACGGTTTCGTAGCCCAGTTTGGGCAACACGAAGGCGCCGGGGTTGGCGTTGAACAGCGTGTTGAGCGCGTTGATCAGTGGGCCGGTGGAGCGCTGGTTTTCGCGCAGTGTGTAGCGGTGCTGGGCCGCGTCACCAGCGGCGAGGTAGGTGTGCAGGTCGGCGTTGCGGAAGCTATAGATCGCCTGCTTCGGGTCGCCCACGAGGAACAGCGGCCCGGCCGGATCGCCGGCATAAATCTGCGAGAACACCTCGAACTGCACCGGGTCGGTATCCTGGAATTCGTCGATCAGCGCGGCGGGGTAGTGCTCGCGCAGCGCGGCGGCGAGCCACGGGTTCGCGCCGGAGGTGAGTGCGCGGTGCAGGTTGGCGAGCATGTCATCGTAGGCCACCACCCGCGCACGGCGCTTCGCGGCACGCAGCGATTCGCCCGCGGAGGCTAGCATGCGCCGGATCAGCGTACGGCGCGCATGTTCGAGCGCCTGTTCGGCACTGATCCGGGCGGCCACCAGCGCTTCGGCTGCGTCGAAGAACGCGTGTTCCGGCGCGGTGCGGCCTTTATTGAGCTTGCCTGCGATGAAGCCAGCGCGCATCAGGCTCAGCGGCGAATTGTCGCTCGACGGCGCGACGACGGTGCTCAGTGCGTCGCCGCTGTCGAACCACGCTTTCCACTCGGCCGCACAGGCGTCGATCTGGTGCGGCTTGTACGACGCTGCGCGGAGATCCTTCGCGGTGGCGGCTTGTTTGAGGACTTCCGCTGGCGGCGGGGCCACGACAAATGCGGCCCGTGCATCGTCGAACAGCTGCCGGAGCGTATCGGGCGACGGTGCGTCTTCGGGCGCTGCGGGCCATTCCACCCTCGCCAGCGGGCGCGCGAGCGATTCGCGCAGCAGCTTGGCCCAGGTGTCGGGCGTGTCCCGGCGTAACAGCAGCCAAGCAGCGAGTGAGGGCGGCAGGGTGTCGATGGCGACTTCGCGCCGCCAGAAATCGGCCACTGCCTCGCGGATCAGCGCATGGTCGTCGGGGGTGACATCGAGCTTGAACGGCAGCCCCGCCGCGAAGGGCGTATCCGCCAGCGCACGCTGGCAGAAACCGTGGATCGTGAAGATCGCCGCTTCGTCGAAGGTCTGCAGGGCCAGTTCGAGCTGGCTGCGCAGGCGTGCCTCGTCCGCGACACCGCTTGCACGCACCGCGGTGAGCAATTGCGGCACGAAGGGGTCGCCCGCGCTGCCGCGGCCGTCGAGGTGGGCGAGCGTTTCGACGATGCGCTGGCGGATCCGCTCGCGCAGTTCCGCGGTGGCGGCCTTGGTGAAGGTGACAACCAGAATCCGCTCGACCGGCAGGCCGTGTTCGAGCAAGAGCCGCAGATACAGGCCGCAGATGTTCCAGGTCTTGCCGGTGCCGGCCGAGGCTTCGATCAGGCTGATGCCGGACAGCGGGCAGGCGAAGACGTCGAGATCGCGCAGCGTGCTCAT
>JAJZLD010000354.1 GCA_021803785.1 Pseudomonadota bacterium
GCAACGGGTCACCACACGTTTCACCCCCGAACAAATGAAATGGCTCGAAATGATCCGCGACCACATCGCCGCGAATCTGGGCATCGAGCCCGACGACTTCAACTACGCGCCCTTCATACAGGCGGGCGGTTTAGGCAAGGTGCATCAACTGTTCGGCGACAAGCTCAACGCGCTCATCGAAGAATTGAACGAAACCTTGGCGGCTTGAATTCATGCGGAACGAAGAAGAAAACCAACCCGGCGGCGAACTGCTCCTTTACCAAACCGAGGATGGCCGCACGCGCATCGAATGCCGGTTCGAGCACGAAACCCTCTGGCTGACGCAAGCCCAGATGGCAGACCTCTTCCAGACCACGCCGCAAAACATCACCCTGCACCTCAAGGCCATCTATGCCGAGGGCGAACAGAGCGAAGCGGCAACTTGTAAGTCTTACTTACAAGTTCGCCAGGAGGGAGGGCGCTCGGTGCGGCGGCAGGTGCGCCACTACCGGCTGGAAGTCGTGCTGGCCGTCGGCTTCCGCGTCCGCTCCCCGCGCGGCACCCAGTTCCGCCAATGGGCCACCGCCCGCTTGCAGGAATACCTGCTCAAAGGCTTCGTCCTCGACGACGAACGCCTGAAAAACCCGCCCGGTCCCGGTGTGCCGGACTACTTCGACGAACTGCTCGAACGCATCCGCGACATCCGCGCCAGCGAACAGCGCATGTACCTCAAGGTGCGCGACATCTTCGCCCTGGCCGCCGACTACCAGCCGGATGCCGCGGAGACGCAGCAATTCTTCCAGGTCATCCAGAACAAACTGCACTGGGCCGTCACCGGCAAGACCGCCGCCGAACTCATCGCCGAGCGTGCCGACCACACCCAGCCCAACATGGGCCTGACTACGTGGAAAGGCGCCAAGGTGCGCAGGACCGATGTCACCGTCGCCAAGAACTACCTGCGCGAAGGCGAAATACAGGAACTCAACCGCATCGTCACCATGTACCTCGACTATGCCGAAGACCAGGCCCGCCGTCGCAAAGTGCTCTACATGCGCGACTGGCGCGAAAAGCTCGACGCCTTCCTGCAGTTCAACGAACGCGACATCCTCACCAACGCCGGCAAGGTCGCCAAGGAAGTCGCCGACAAGCTGGCCCTGGAGCAATACAAGAAATTCCACGTGCGGCGTTTGAAGTCAGAAGCGCAGACGGATGCACAGGCGTTTGAAGAAGCTGTGAAAAAGCTACCTTCAACACCATCGAGCAAGCATGTAAGTGCGCAACTGAAGCCGGGGAAGAAGAAATGATCCGCGACCACATCGCCGCCAACCTCGGCATCGAGCCCGACGACTTCAACTACGCGCCCTTCATACAGGCGGGCGGTTTAGGCAAGGTGCATCAATTGTTCGGCGATCAGCTCGACCCGCTCGTGTCGGACCTGAATGCGGCTTTGGTGGCGTAAGGCCTGAAATGGCCTTTGTTTGCTATATATACAAAGCACAGTTGGTATATATTAGATATATTTCGTCATAGAGCCGTTGCGTGAAGGATTTTTTCGATAACGCCGAGATCCTGAATGTCCTCCATGGATTCAATCCCTGGTGGAGCGGGCGCCCCTATGCCGTCCCGTCGTTCCGGCGGCTTGCCTACGGCGCCTGCCGCGCCTATCTGGACAACCCGGACCTGCGCCGCGCGATCCTGCTGTCCGGCCCGCGCCGCGTCGGCAAAACCACGCTGCTGCAACAGCTCGCAGAACGCTTCATGCACGAGGGGGCCGACCCCAAGGGCATTCTTTATCTCAGTCTCGACCACCCGCTGCTCAAGCTGCTCAGCCTGCGCGCCATCCTCGCCCTCTACCACGCCCACATCCACCCGGAAGGAAAGCCCGCGCTGCTCCTGCTCGACGAAGTCCAGTACGCCAGCGGCTGGGAAACCGAAGTCAAACTCCTGGTCGATCACCAGCCGGCCTACCGTATCGTCGCCACCGGCTCGGCCAGCGTGGTGCACAAGGAAAAACTCGCCGAAAGCGGCGTCGGCCGCTGGATCACCATCCCCGTGCCGACGCTCTCGTTCTACGAATTCGTGCACATCCGCAACGAGGCCGTGCCAGACCTTGCCGCCACGCAACGGCTCACCGATCTGTTCATCGCCACGGACGCCGATCGCCTGCGCATCGCCGCGCAACTGCGTCCCTTGCTGCCGCTGTTCAATCGCTATCTGCTCACCGGCGGCTTCCCGGAGACGGCGCGCCAGGACGACATCGCCCTTTGCCAGCGCCTGTTGCGCGAGGACGTGGTCGAGCGCGTGCTCAAACGCGACATGACCGCCCTGTTCGGCGTGCGCAACGTCAACGACCTGGAGCGCCTGTTCATCTACCTGTGCCTGCACACCGGCGGCATCCTCGCGCACAACACCGTCGCGCGCGACCTGGAAACCTCGGCCGCCACCGTCGGCAATCACCTCGACCTGCTGCGCGCCGCCAACCTCGTGTACTGCCTGCCGCCTGTCGCCATCAGCGGCAAGAAAGTCCTGCGCGCCCGCAACAAGTACTACCTGGTCGACGCCGCGCTGCGCAACGCCGTCCTCCTGCGCGGCGAAGAAGTGCTGGCCAATGCCGGCGACATGGGCATGATCGTCGAAACCACCGTGCTGAGGCACCTTTACGCCTACCACTATCGCGACACGCCGCAGATCGCCTACTGGCGCGATGCCGCCACCGACAAGGAAGTGGACATCATCGTCAGAAGCCCTGCCTACCACTTCGCCTTCGAGATCAAATACCGCGAGCGCGCCGAAGTGCAGGCCAAGAGCGGCCTGGCCCTCTACTGCAATGCCGAAAATCTCAAACAGGCCTACCTCGTCACCAAGCAGGACACCGACTTCGGCGTGACCGAACTGCCAGGCATGACAACGCGCTTCCTCAAGGTGCCGGCACACATCCTGTGCTACCTGCTGGGACAGGCGGAGCGGTTGCTGTGGAAATGATGCGCGACCACATCGCCGCGAATCTCGGCATCGAGCCTGGCGACTTCGAGTACGCGCCGTTCTCGCAACACGGAGGACTCGGCAAGGTCCACCATCTCTTCGGCGAAGCCCTGCCGGAGATGCTCGCTTCGCTGAACGACGTCCTCGCCGCATAATGCCTTCCGGAGGCACCATGACCAATCCCATCGATCTGCACCGCGATGAAGTCGCAGCCCTGTGCCGACATGCAGGCGCGCGGCGGCTGGATGTCTTCGGCTCCGCCATCCGCGACGATTTCGAGCCGGCCCGCAGCGACCTTGACTTCCTGGTCGAATTCGACGCCGTGCCGCCCGCCCGCTACGCCCAGGCCTATTTCTCCCTCAAGGACGGGCTGGAAAAACTGTTCGGCCGGCCGGTCGATCTGGTCACCGGCAGCAGCCTCGCCAACCCCTATTTCCGAGAGCGCATCGCCAGCGAAAGCCGCAACGTCTATGCACGCTGACGCCCGCTCCT